>CAYJSY010000150.1:0-1513 GCA_964372925.1 Candidatus Woesearchaeota archaeon | reverse complement strand
AACCTACCTAGATCTACTAATGTAAAAAAAGAATAAATTGTTTTTTGTGAAATCAGTTTATTAATTCTATACTCAGCGACTTGCTTGCTGATTAGAACATCTTTAGCAATTTGTGGCAAAGAAGCATTTGAATCTCTATCCAATACACTTAATATTCTTCTGTCTTTCAATTCAATTTTGATATTATTCATTTCTTTACAAATGTAATTAATAGTATTTAAATTTTGCCATTTGTCAAATTATTAAGAACAAAGTTTTATTTATAGGTCATACTACTATAAAGTTATGAAATTAACTACAAGACAAGAAGCGGGGGGAGATTGGTATAGTTGGAACTGGCAACAACAGAATGCAGTCAGAGATGTTGGTGAACTCAAAAGCCATTTTACAAGGGTGAAGCCAGAATTCTTTGAGTATATTAGCAGAACATCTGGTGAAAGACTAAAATTCCAGATTACTCCCTATATGCTTGAGCAAATATCACCAAACTTAACACAAGAAGAGTTAGAAAAAAATTCCTGGTTTCTTCAATTCTTTCCATTAGGAGATATTTATACCAAAGGATCAGATGCTTATAATGGGACTGATAATTGGGAAAAAGGACCAGAATTTCCAACAAGCAATTTACATCATAAATATACCAATAGAGCGTTGGTAAGATTTAGAAACTGTTTAGCTTATTGTAATTTTTGTTTTGAGGCATTGGGGACATTAGAAAAGAACCCATCATCATTAAAGGCGTTTAAATGGGATGATTGGCAAAAATCTTTAGAATACATATCAAAAAATCAAAATATAGAAGAAGTAATTTTAAGCGGAGGAGAACCATTACTTCTTTCAGATTCTAAACTTGAAAATATTTTAAGAGATATAAGTGAACTTAGAGGAGAAGACGAAAAACCCAAAGTAAGATTCAAAAGAATACACACAAGAGTTATGACCCATAATCCTTATAGGATTACAGACGCATTTGTTAAATTAATCTCTCAATACCGCGTTAATGAAATAGCCCTAAATGTTGCACATCCTAGTGAGATTACTAAGGATGTAACCGAAGCTGTAGGAAAAATAAGAGATGGTGCTGGAAGATATGCTCCGATGATAGTAACTCACACTCCTTTATTGAAGGGGATTAATGATAGCGCAGAAACTCTTTGGGAGCTTTTTGGAAAATTATTCGAAAATAATATTAAACCATATTATCTTTTACATACTATGCCACATACCCCTTATGCAAATCAACAAAGAGTTTCAGTAAGAGATGGAATAAGATTGATGAATAAATTGAAAAGACATAAATCAAATATCGCAATTCCAGAATATGTGATAGTTCATTATGATGGTAAACAAACTGTACCTTTAGAACTAGGTGGAACTCCCGAGTTCCAATATGGTGTAGATTTTAATAACGATCCTATTGTGCGATTCTTAAATTGGAGAGGAAATTGGGTAAATTATCCGGATTGTCAAGATACAATAAAATAGATAATGTTTTTTAGGAAATTGTAACTTT
>CAYJSY010000149.1:0-1560 GCA_964372925.1 Candidatus Woesearchaeota archaeon | reverse complement strand
GAAAGTATTAATGCTAAAAATAAAATCTTATTCAACACCCTTTTCATATCTCTTATAATAAAATAGGGTTTATAAATATTTCTTTGATTTTGTACTAAGTATTATAATTACAAAAACAGTATGGGGCTTAATTAATAAAAATATTAGAACCTACTATCAAGCCTTCCCGGATAAAAAAAGAAGTAATAAAAGATAAGTGATTTAAAATCACGAGATAATATCTGTTGCTGATACTGCCTATTTAGAAGTATCTCCTTATCATTTTTATAGATTTCTTATTAAATACTTGCTCATTTTAGGATTGTGGTCCAAAGCAATAATAATCTTTCAACTTTTTATAGAATTAAGTTTTTTATTTTCTTCGGTTCGCCACAAATTTCAATATTTAAATCATAAAGTCCTTGCGCCTTACCATGCTCTAAAGGGCACGGTTTGTCTGGACTTTGGAAGACAGAGTGAAAATACAAATCTGAAAGATTTGTCCTCTGCTTAAAAGCAGAGGTCTATTTTTGCTCTGTCTCAGAAAAACCCTTTAGTTTTACCGCACCTTAAAAGGTGTTGTTTGTTGGGTTTTTGGGATACAGAAAATTCATTCAGAAGAATTTTCTGCACAAAAAATGTAGCACATTTTCTTGTGGTCCAAAATTGAAAACTGTGTATACTGCTACATAATAAATTATCTAGTTTTCAATTTTAGGATATAAACAAATATTTTTAAACCTCATTCCTCTTTTTCCTAGATGAAAAGAGTATATTTAATAGCTTTATTTATTTTAAGCCTTTTTTCAGTCACACAAATAACAGCCCAGTCCAATTTTGATTCTATAGAAAATATAATTGATCAGGTAACTAAAATTTTAGGCTCTATACTTGGTCCAATAATAGGTCCAGACTCTTCTGGAGAGTTTTTATTTGCAAAAGCCCTTTTATTTTTCCTGCTTTTTTCCATAATTTTTATTGTTTTAAAAAGAGTTGAAATTTTTTCTGCTAATAAATCTATTCAGGTTATTATCTCCCTAATAGTCTCTATACTTGCTGTAAGATTTATAAAAGAAAATGAATTTATTTATGGAATTTTGCTTCCTTATACTAGTTTAGGCATTGCCATATCTGTTTTCCTTCCATTATTAATCTTCTTTTATTTTGCTCATGTTTCCGGACTAGGTCCGTTTGGCAGAAGAGCTGCCTGGTTTATCTACGGCACTGTTTTTTTATTTCTCTGGGGCACTCGTCCCTATCAAGATTTAGGAATTGCTAACTGGATATATTTAATAGGAACACTATTTATCCTTCTAAATATTCTTTTTGATAAAACAATACAGAGATATTTTGGGCTATCAGGATTAGAAAGATGGAGAGAAAGAACTGAAGATGCAAGAATTGCCAGATTACAGGCAGAATATGATGAGATAAGAGATGTTCAGAGCACACATGCAAATAGAAGAAGACTACAAATAATGAGAGAGCTAAGAAGATATAGTGCAGATACCTGGTAATTATATGACTAGCCGAAATTCTGACTAGCTCTCTATCCAGATTAAAAATCTATTAATCATAAAG
>CAYJSY010000148.1:0-1566 GCA_964372925.1 Candidatus Woesearchaeota archaeon | reverse complement strand
AAATATCTTCTAAGAACTCTTCTTTTGATATTCCAAAAAATTCTGGGTAGTATGATAACTCAACTAATCCCTCTTTTATTTGACCTTCAAATTTAGCTTCATTTGACAAAGCAGAAATTTCTAATTTTGAACAATTACCTAAAACTGTTAATACATCCCATATACTACATTTTTTGTTATCGTTCCTTTTAAAATAAATATTATCTAATCCCATAATTAAAAATTGATAACCTAATTTATAAGTTTTATTGAGGTGTTAAGTAAATTATGAATCTTAACCTCAAACTATTTTATGTTAAAATGAAATCTTTAGTAGCTGACTTTATTAGTTATTAAGAATAATTAATACAGAGCAAAAATAAACCTCTGCTTTTAAGCAGAGGACAAATCTTTCAGATTTGTATTTTCACTCTGTCTCCCAAAGTCCAGACAAACGCCCGCCTTTTCTCCATCGTTCGCGTCGGCCCGAGGCGCTCCCGTTTCCACGCTTTTGAGGCTTCAGCGCGTCTAAATATCGATTTCAAATTTCTCAGTCCTAGGAAGAAGAGTAAAATTTATAGGGTGCTGAAAAGCGTTATTATTTTTCCACTTAGAAAGATTTGATTTAATTACTTCAAAAAGTTCATCAACGTTTTTTATGTCCTGTGCACTCATTTCTACAAAGACCTCTATAGGTGCGACGTTGACTTTTATTTGCGAACTATTACCATACACAAAAACGTCTTCTTCTTTTTCTTTAGTAGCTTCAGCAACAATTTTTCGAGTTTCATTAGCTAATATAACAATTTCGTCTTTGTTACATTTTTCATTATCATAATCTATACGAATGGCTGGCATATGACTATTATAATTTACTGAGCTTTATAAGTCCACCAACGAAACCTAAATGTATCAAGCGTCTGGGACGTATTTCACTAAAATTGGCGAACGAATCTAACAAATCTTTTTTACTCTCCAATCACCTAAAATTATTTCACAGTTTCTTTAGTAGTTGGGCACCAAACCTCTCCAATTTTTCCAAAAACTTCAATACTGTCTCCTGATTCAAGATTCTGTGGGGGTGTGCCAGATCCAGTTATTTCAACTGTAGAAAGAGCGCTTAAAATCCCGCCCTCTTCACCAAACAAAACCCCATTAACATAAACTCTATACCCTGCAATATCTCTAGTAGGCCTTATAGATACCTCTTCAGCTGTAGTATCCGTCTTTGTTATATCAATAATAAGGTCAAAGCAGCCGCTTTTTTGTTCTAATTGTTGAGCTCCTCTCTTAACTGTTCCCTGAATAACCTGCCAAACAATTACAATTGCAGCTAAAACAAGCAGGATAATCAGGATAGTAGTAATAACCTCTGATTGCGATTTTTTATTATACATTTTGCCTCTTTTATTTTTATAAATAATTTAATAATCTGGGGTTTATAAAGATTTTGGTTTAATAATTGTTTTGGTTTGGGAAAAAAGTAACCTCTGCCTTATAAAATAAAGAGTTCATTTTTTCTTATACAGAGCAAAAATAAACCACTGCCTTTAGGCAGTGGACGTTGCTTCGCAACGTCTTTTTTCC
>CAYJSY010000147.1:0-1583 GCA_964372925.1 Candidatus Woesearchaeota archaeon | reverse complement strand
TTTGTTTGAAATTTTTGAGCCAGAAAAAAAGACGTTGCGAAGCAACGTCCACTGCCTAAAGGCAGCGGTTTACTTTTTTTCTGTATTAGAAAATTGAGAAAATGAAGAGACCAATGAATATGTCGTTCGGAAATATTAACGGGATATAACACATTTCAATAATCGAAACCTTTAAAAACCTTTCTATTTAGATATTTATAAAGTTTTTGGTATATTAAAAATGACAAGCGTTAAAAAATGTCCTGAGTGTGGTAGTGTTAATATTAATTGGGACGAACATCTGGGAGAGATTTATTGCGGGGATTGTGGAACTGTTATTGAAGAAAAAATGGTTGATACCTCTCAAGAACTTCAGGGAAGTTTTGATTCTGAAGGGAAGAAGGGGAGGGGTGGAGCTCCTCTATCAATGCAAAAATTTGATAAAGGACTTACAACAAATGTAGGAGAAATTTCTGATATTTATAAGCTGGATTCTGGAGCTACAAGAAAATTTTTAAGACTGAAAAAATGGCAGGAGAGAGTTTCAACATCTATTGAGAGAAATTTAAGGCTTGCTATGACTGAACTAAGAAGAGTTGCTAGTTTTTTAAATCTGCCAGAGGTTGTAAAAGACGAGGCTTCAAGAATTTATCAGTTTGTCTTGCAAAGGGGATTGGTAAGGGGAAGAAGTATGGAATCAGTAATAGCATCATGTATATACGCTGCTTGCAGAAGTTATAGCATTCCAAGAACACTAGATGAAATATCTGGAGCTTCTGACGTTGAAAGAAAGGAAATAGGAAGAACTTATAGATTTATTGTAAGAAAACTTAGAATTAAGGTAACGCCATCAAGCCCTAAAGACTATATTCATAGATTTGCAAGCATATTAAAACTATCTCCAAAAACCCAGAATGAGGCTCTAAAAATACTTAAAAAAGCAGAGGGTAGCGAACTAACATCTGGAAGAGGTCCTGCTGGAATAGCTGCTGCCGGATTATATGTCGCGGCTTTATTAAATAATGAAAAGAAGACGCAGAGAGAGGTTGCAGATGTTGCAGGTATTACAGAGGTAACTATCAGAAACAGATACAAAGAACTTCTTGAAAAACTTGGTTTAGAGGAAAAACTGAAGGTTAAAGAGGCAGAGATACAGGCAAAAAAGAACAAGGAATAATAATATTTATAAACTAACTTATACTAACTTTACTATGAGCATAAAATCAATAGGCAGATTAGATTATAAACAGGTAAACAGCTTGATTGATAAATTAGAATTAAATGAATTTGAATTCAATAAAATCTCAAGTGCGCTTAGAACCGGCTATATAGATGTTAAATATCCAAAAAAAAATCATCCAACTTTTTCAGAAATTCCTCTTCCAGTTGGATTTATTTTAGCTGAAAAAGATGGAAAATACGATTTTGAATTAGTTAATACTGATGAAAAAAACCTTACTAACTATCACTCTAGGTTAAAGAAAATTTATAACTCGGTTGTTTTATAGTATTCTATCTGTATTGTTTTAACAATTTTTCGAAAAAGATAATTATCAGAAACTTTTTTCGTTTTACCATCGCCTAAAACTTCAAAATGTAATTTT
>CAYJSY010000146.1:0-1613 GCA_964372925.1 Candidatus Woesearchaeota archaeon | reverse complement strand
AACAACAACACAAGATTTATAAACCCTTATCTTTAAATACTTTTAAGGCTTCTATAATAATTAATAGTTAGCCGAGCTTAGATTAATAAAACTAAACAAAATAATTTAGGCTAGTTGCAAGATAAGCTAAATTAACAATAAAAATGGAAGGAGAAACTACTAATAATAAAAGTCAAATTTTTGTCATTAAAGTCACAACAAACAAAGAGGATAGAGCGCTAGAACTCATATCAAATAAGGTGCATAAAAAGAATCTAAACGTATATTCTTTAGCTAGACCGGCAGGATTAAGAGGCTATATTTTTTTAGAAGCAGAAGACAGAGAAAGTGCAGAAGAGGCTTCATACAATCTTCCTTATGTAAAGGGGATTGTTGGAAAGACAGTCGAGTATTCAGACATTAAAAATATGATCGAGCCAATACTTGAAAAAATTAATATAGAGAAAGGAGATATAGTAGAAATTATAGGAGAACCGTTTAAAAAAGAAAAGGCGAAAGTAATAAGAGTAGACAAGTCAAAAGGAGAAACTGTTGTTACATTATTAGCCGCAGTAGTTCCAATACCTGTTACAGTTAAGTTGGACAATGTTAAGGTTATCAGAAGAGAAAAAACAGAAGAGAAAACAGAAGATAAAAAAGATACAGAAGACTATTTAGAAGAGGTGCCAGAGATAAAAACAGAAGAAGAATTTAGTGGCAGTTTGATACCAGAAGATTATTAGTTAAATTTAAATAATAACTAATTGCTATTAAATAAAATTTTTAATACTTTAAAATGAAAATAAAATTATTAGTAGAAGGCGGTGAGATGAAACCTGGTCCAAATATAGCTCAACAGCTAGGTCCAATTGGAATAAACATAGGGAAAGTAATTTCAGACGTTAATTCAGCAACCAATAATTTTAGAGGAATGAAAGTTCCAATTGAATTAGACATAGATGAAAAAACAAAAAATTTTAATATCCATATTTCTTCTCCACCAACATCAGAATTACTGAAGAAAGAGATGGCTTTAGAAAAGGGTTCTAATAAAATATTAGAAATAAAAGTTGGAAATGCCTCTATAGAGGATATAATCAAAATAGCTAAAATAAAACATCCAAACATGCTTGAAAAAGACCTAAAATCAGCAGTTAGGTCAATTTTAGGAACATGTGCATCTATCGGCCTTTTGGTTGAAAATTCAGATCCAAATGAATTAATTAAGGAAATAAATAACGGAAAATTTTCTGAAGAAATAGAAAAAGAGATAACAGAAACTTCTCTAGAAAAAAGAAAAGAATTAAACAAAGTTTTTGAAAAAATTAAGAGGGAGCAAGATGCTAAAATAGCTGCAAAAGCAGCTGAAGAGGCGGAAAAAGCAACAGAATCGGCTAAACCAGCAGAAACAACAGAAAAAACCCCTGCATCAGAAAAAACACTAGAAAAGAAAGATACTCCAGCTAAAAAAACAAAGTAATTTTTATCAACAGCTTTATAAATGATATAAAATTTATTTGATATCATAAAGTCCTTGTGTCTTATCATGCCCTAAAGGGCATGGTTTGTTTGGACTTTAGGAGACAGAGTGAAAATACAAATCTGAAAGATTTGTCCTCTGCTTAAAAGCAGAG
>CAYJSY010000145.1:0-1640 GCA_964372925.1 Candidatus Woesearchaeota archaeon | reverse complement strand
CAGAAAATCTTCTGAAAGATTTTCTGCTGCAGGAAAAAAGACGTCGCCTTCATTGTGGCGTCCTCTGCTTAAAAGCAGAGGTTTACTTTTTTTCTGTATTACAAAAAAGATTTTTAATCTATTTTTATCTTTATTTTTAGCGCTAAATCCGGCATTAGTAGAAAGAATAAATACTTTTCTAAAAATCCAGGGCCTAATATAAAATCTCTGTATTTTTTTATAGTCAAGGACGCGGATATTTCCTCGTTTGCGCCCAGACTTATTAGCAAAAACAAAAATTTCAGAAAAAAAATTTCTGTTTTTTACTATAGGTAGAATAAATTTATTTATTCTATTTTCTTTTTCTTCTATTTCTGTGGATAAAAAACCTTTATTATCAAAACCTATTTCAGCATAAATTTTTTTCATCTCACACTAACCTCTCTTCTCCAGCTGTTTCCCCTACCATAGTCCCTGAAACTAACAACTTTTAATTTTCTTTTGAATAACGGACAATCTGTAACAAAAGTTTCTGCCTCTCCCCCTTCAAAAGAAAGATGAATTCCAAATTTTGTAACTAAACTTCTCAATTTAGACAAACTTTTTTTATCAATCTTCTGGCCCAACCAACTCTTATCAAGACCATCTGCAAAAACTCCTGTGATAATAATCTCAAACTTCTCCTTTAAAAGCTCGCTCCAGTATTCTTCTGGATTCTTCTGCCATAGAGGATTAAAACACTCTATTCTCAATTTATTACATATTTTTTGAATTCTAGAGGATTGATAAACACTTTCGATGGCTCCGGTAACAATGCCATTTATTTTATGTTTTTTAATTGCAAATTTAATTGCTTTTTCTAAATCCTCTAGCTCTTCCTCTTTTTTTCCTTTTGTTTTACCTATAATTATTGGAATCTCCATAGCTTTTGCCTGTTCCCTAACCATTTCTATACTTGGAGTATGGAACATAAAACTTTCCTTATTTTCAGAAAAAAGGCTAACTAAACAGCTAATTTCATAACCATTTTTCTTCGCTAAATACGTTGCGAATGTAGAATCTTTTCCCCCAGAAAATAAAATTCCTAGTTTCATTTTATTAGTTTATCTAACTTATCACTCAATTTTTTAGTTGATGTTACTTCAATAATATTTTGTTTCTTTAAATTTTTATCATTACTCCAAATAGGAATATTTTTTGATAAATACAGTGCAAAATATTCCTCATCACCTGGATCCGGACAGAATTTTTTAATCTTAATTAAATAATTTCTAAACTCAAAATAAGCTTCTGTCTCAACAATCCTTGTCTTTAATTCTTTATTATACAATTTCCTGACAACAATTTTTCCTAAAAGTTCACGAGCAACAACTCCCGCATTTCTACTGAAAAATTCTTCATTCATTTTATTAGATAAGTATTAAATATTAATAAATCTAATTGATATTAATATAATTACCGGCCCAATTTTATCAAAAATTCCTTTCCGGAATTTTAGGGCACAGAAAATTTAAACTGATAATTACTATAGTTAGCGGATTAATCTTTCCCTAAATAGTCTCAACACCATAAAGTCCTTGTGTCTTACCATGCCCTAAAGTGCATTGTTTGTCTGGACTTTAGGAGACAGAGTGAAAATACAAATCTGAAAGATTTGTCCT
>CAYJSY010000144.1:0-1651 GCA_964372925.1 Candidatus Woesearchaeota archaeon | reverse complement strand
ACTATTATTAACATAGATAAAGCGGACAGATTATTGATAGATTATCAAAAACTTCCTGTATTTTACCTACGCCTAAAACTTCAAAATGTAATTTTGAAGGATCAGAAATTAGAAATTTCTGAGGGCGATGGTTTGTTTGAAGTTTTTGAGAGAGGAAAAAAAACATCGCCCTCATTGCGGCATCCTCTGCTTAAAAGCAGAGGTTTACTTTTTTCCTGTATTAATAAAATATAAAATAACCGAGAAATCGACGAGCATGAGGGGTCAATTTAGCAGAAATATCTAAAATGTAGTCGAGCGAAGCGAGGCTGGGAGTGTTAAGTTTGATATTGGACTTAACAAAAATAAAAAATTTATAAAACTAGATTTAGTTAAATAATTATGAAAACTCAAACACAATTACCAGAATTTATCAACTTGAATTATCATGGTAAAAAATATAATATTTGGTAATTTATGAATATTTTGGTATTTTTACAATCCAATATCTAAAACGCTGTTTAAATCTTCTAGCAATCTTTTTTCAAAATTAGAATTTGTTTCAGACTCCTGTTTTTCTTTATTTAATACCTCAATCATCTTAAATAATAGAACATTAAACTCGGAGGGATTTTCTTTTTCATATTTTTTAATAATAAGATCTTCAATTTTTTCTACTTCAGTATTTTTTATATCGACCTGCAGTTCGCTTTTTGCAGCCTCTAGATTTGAGATATTCTTTAAAAAAGAGTAAGCCTTTCCTTTTACAAATTCCTGAATTTTTTGATAATCTATATCCGATGGTTTTCCTTTTTTTAACTCTCCATAAATCTTTAAAAGAACTATTTTGTCTTTTATATCTTTTTTTACAATTGTGTCAATTATTTTTTGTGTTGCGGTAATAGAATCATCTAGTTCTATCTCAAATAATTCTATGTCTTTTAATCTAATTTCTTTTTTTGTTACTTTAGTATAGCCGTTAACTTCAATTATATAGAAGCGTCCTGCTCTTAATTCTTCTAATTCTTTAAAATTATTAGGGAAAGTTGGACCCCCATAGACAACGGGTTTTCCATTATGCTGGCGCTCAAAATCTATATGAATATGGCCAAGTGCATAATAATCTGCTTTTGGAAGTTCGTTCAACGAAATTGAATCAATAGGCAAATTAATTGCTTCGCTTATAGTTGTGTGGAGCATTAATATCCTAAAGTTATTTTCATATGGTTCTTTAATCTTTAATTTTCTTAAACTTTGAATTTCAAGTCCGGTTTTTTTGCCTGGGTAACCGTATATATAAAAGGTTTTGTGAATTGACGGTTTTAATATAACTTCCTCTTCATTCTCCTGATACCTGCATATTTCGCATAAACCGGCTTTTTCTAAAACCTCTAAAAAACTTTTTCCTGATACAGAGCAATCATGGCTTCCCGCGATTACATAAGATTTTATTCCAGAATCTTTAAGTTTTTTAAATTCTGAGAATGTTTCTTTTAATATTTCTATAGGTGGAAAGGCAGAATCAAAAAGGTCTCCTGTGAATAATATAAACTCTACTTTTTCTTTTATGCATGTTTCAATAGCATTTCTAAAAGACTCTGTATTAATCTCTTGGAGTTCCGGCTGTCTCCAACCTCCTAGATGACAGTCTGTAATATGGCCGAATTTCATT
>CAYJSY010000143.1:0-1693 GCA_964372925.1 Candidatus Woesearchaeota archaeon | reverse complement strand
AAGAAAATTCATTCAGAAGAATTTTCTGCACAGAAAATGTAGTACATTTTCTTGTAATCCAAATTTGAAAACTATATCCTAACTACATAAGAAAAACCCAACAAACAAACCACACCTTTTAAGGTGTGGTAAAACTAAATGGTTTTTCTGATTTTAATAATTTGCTTAATATCTCCCTGACCTCTCTTCCACTAACCTTCCCCTTAAACTTTTGCATTATTAGGCCCATATAAGCTCCAGCTGAAAGTCCGGGCTTTTCATTTACTATTTTAACTATCTCGTTTTCAACCTCGCTTAAATCTGCCCTATCAATTCTAATATTCTCAAGTTTTTTCCCTTTTGACGCCTCTTCCATAATATGTTTAACATCAGATTTTTCTAACTCTCCTCTAAAAATTTTGTCTACTATGCTCTCTATAAAATCTGTTGTTAAAATTTCACTAGTTTTATTTCCAAATTTTTTTTCCATCTCCCTAGGAATTTCAATAAGAACTTTAAAGATAAATCTCGGTTCGTTGACTAGTTTTATCAAGCTTTCAAATTCTTCTAATTTATTCACCTTTAACAAAATTTTAATTTCATCCTCTTTTAAACCTTTTTTAACTAGAGAACTTTTAATCTCTGTTCTTAACTTAGGTAGACTAGTTTTAATATCACTAATAAACCGTCTTGTTATTTTTAATAGAGGCAGGTCGGTTTCAGGGTACATTCTTGCAGGGCCGGGCATTGGTCTTAAAAATTCTGTTTCCCCACTGGGCAGGGCGTTTCTTACCTCTCTCTCAAATTTTTCACTCTGAATACTATTTTTCTGCCTTCTAATCTCGTTTTTAATAACCGGTATAAACATTTTAGCTTCCTGAAATCCCTTAATTTCTACTCTTGGATGTCTCTCAACAGAGATGTTTATATCCTGTCTTATCGTGCCAATGCCTCTCTTAACATTACAGCTCCTTAAAACATCTCCTATATAAAGAGCAGTCTCTTTACACTGTTCCGCATTTTTAATATCGGGGGCTGTTCCAATTTCAACTAACGGAATTCCAAGTCTATCCAATCTAAAAAAGGTTTTACTGTCCTCTCTCTTAATAATCCTCGCGGCATCCTCCTCCAAACTAACATTATCTATTCTGACTCTTCCGCCGGCAGTATCAACATAACCATTTCTAGCAATCAAAACAGTTCTCTGAAAGCCGCTTGTATTGCTTCCATCAATAACTGTTTTTCTCATAATTTGGGTTATAGGCAAAATCTCGCAATTTAAAAGTAAGGCTATTTCCAAACCAATTTTTAAAGCTTCCTGATTAATAAGATGCGGAGGCTCTTCATCCAATTCAACTAAACAGGTAGTATCATAGCTCTGATAAACAAATCCCCTGTCTTTCTTAGATTCATACTCAGCTGCAATATCTACCTCCCCGCCCTCCCCGGCAACAGCATGTAATCTCCTCTCAATTTCAAATTTTGGATCATCTGTTCTCAAAACAGACGGACAGTTGCAAAAAAGTTTATTTGTATTCAGTTGCTGGTGTACTTCTAACCCTATTTTTGCACTTTCATCATCCATCAAAATAAAAGTAAAAAGATATATTTAAATCTGATGATATTTAAAATTGTAATACAGAAAAAAAGTAAACCACTGTCTTTAGGCAGTGGACATTGCTTCGCAACGTCTTTTTTTCTGGCTCAAAAACTT
>CAYJSY010000142.1:0-1701 GCA_964372925.1 Candidatus Woesearchaeota archaeon | reverse complement strand
ACTTTGAGAGACAGAGTGAAAATACAAATCTGAAAGATTTGTCCTCTGCTTAAAAACAGAGGTTTATTTTTGCTCTGTATTAACATTAATTAGATAGAAATAGATTAGGACACTGTATGAATGCGGCGGATATCTTAAAAATTATTTAATCATAACTTTTTTAACTCCGAAGTATTGCTCAAGAATATTTTCCATTTCAAACAATCTTTTTTTTCCTCTTCCGATTAAAGAAGCTTTATTCTGGGAATCTGCATTTATAATGGCCTCGTCGTCTTTTATTTCTATGCCTCTAAATCTTATTGGTTTAGTAATAATAGAAACAAAATTTTCAATGTCTTCTCTTCCATTAGGTATGGCAACGACCTTTATTCTTTTACCTATGATATTGCTTAATTTTTCTAAATTTTGGTTGTTTTTTCCTATCGCAACCATAACAAATTTTCTAGGAACTGCAAACAAAATTATATTATTATATTCAAAACAGTGATTACATCTTAACCCAGTTATTCTTTGAAATAGGTTAATATACCTTATAAATCTCATATCTAAAATCTTAATCATTTTTGTCTAAGAATATTTATACAAACTTAATTGTTAAATGAGTTTTTAAATCTTTTGTTTTGTTTATAATTTTCCCGACGGATAGATATGAATACTAATAATATAAATGATAAATAACTATTTGCATATACAATAATACAAAAACTTAAAAACTTTAATAATAATAATAATAATAATAATAATAATAATAAAAGATGGAAATGACTTTTCTTGAATCTATGCTTGAAAAAAAGCTTTTAGATTTAGAAATGCCTTTAGGAGAGAGAGTTTATGCAGAAGATCTAGATTTTGAGGCTGAATTAGAAGACTTAATTTCTGATGTAAAATCTACAGACCATCCTATTCCTCAAATTATTTATGGCGCTTCATTTGAACAAGTCTATAAGGGCCGTCAGCCTTTATTTTTAAAGAGAGAGTCTGAGATTTATAATGGATTAGGATTTAGATACCATATCACGGCATGTGAATTTGAAGTAGGGGAGAAAAATCCTGGAAAAAAAATAGTTGATAAAATTATTTCAAAAAGAGATTTTGGAAAGAGGGGAAGTGAGAATTTAGATATATATTATGATAGAGATTTTTTATATGATTTAGAAAAAATAAAATCAAGAAGCAAAAAATATTTTATAAATAAATTTTATGAAGATACCAGAATATTTTCGCTAATGATTTCTAATAATTATAAAATTAGTATAGAAAATGATTTTAATGAAATTAATAAAGGTAATTTAAGACTAGGAGAGATTTTAGAAGAAATAGGACATAATTTTGATCAACAATATCTCACTGAATCTAATAATGTAATCTTAATGAGTTATTTAGAACAAGTAAAAAAACTAGTATAGTGTTAATATTATAAGACAATTAATAAACATATAGGAAAGACCCTTTTGTCTTACCATCAACTAAAGTTGGTTGTTTGTTGGGTTTTTGGGATACAGAAAATGCAGTACATTTTATTGTGACCCCAAATTGAAAACTTTATATACTATTACATAATAAATTATCTAGTTTTCAATTTATGGATATCAGAAACTTTTTTCGTTTACCATCGCCTAAAACTTCAAAATGTAATTTTGAAGGATCAGAAATTAGAAATTTCTGAGGGCGATGGTTTGTTTGAAGTTTTTGAGACCAAAA
>CAYJSY010000141.1:0-1763 GCA_964372925.1 Candidatus Woesearchaeota archaeon | reverse complement strand
AATCTTTCAGAATATTTTCTGTGCCCTAAAATTCCTGATTTTTTGGTCTCAAAAATTTCAAACAAACCTACGCCCTCAGAAATTTCTAATTTCTGATCCTTCAAAATTACATTTTGAAGTTTTAGGCGTAGATAAAATACAAGAAGTTTTTGATATTAGATTGGTTTATTATCTTAATTGATAGTCTTCTATTGGAATAAAAATCTCCTCTAAAGTTTCTGGGTTAAATCAAATAAAACAAAATTGTAGGAATTAGTAGACATCCCATCAAGTGCATTCTTTTTACACCAAGTAAAACGGTTAAAATTCCAAGAGAGGTTGATGTAATAAAAACCAACAGCGAAATAATTTTTCCCTGAACTGTAAAATCTGAAAAAATAACAACTATTATAGTTAGAATTATTAAAATTATCAAAGATAGTTTGGAATATTTTATTTTATCAATATGTTTTGAAATAATTTTAGATATATAAATAGTTAGGAAAAAAGCTACTATTCCTGAAATAATTAGTGTCAGTATAATAAAAAATAAGTTTGATTTGGTTAATTCTGGAATCAGCCTAGAGAGTGCTGCAGAAGCCCCGGTTCTAGTTTTTTGAATAGAGTATAGCGCGACAAAAGACAAACCCATCACAATAGTGTTTATGGCTCCTATTAAAAATAGAAATTCTTTATTATCCTCTATATTAAGAAATTGTTTTCCTATTAGAGAGGCCTGTGCCGCCCCAAGTCCGGGAAGGAATGCCGTGAATGGAGCTGAAAACATGGACGCTGAGAAAGATCTTATAATTGAGAGCTTAGTTAGTTTTATGTCTTTTAATTCAGCTATTTTTTGTTTAGGCAGTTTAGGGTTTTGTTTTATGCTCATTAATAAATTACTAGCTCCAAAAAGGCCGGATAGTAAGGGAAGCAGAGGTTCTTTTATATTCAGATTTAGAGAGGCTATTCCTAAAAAACCAGCTAAAAGAAAGATGATTAGTGTTCTCTTTTTATTAGTTTCTACTCCTACTAAAAAAACTGATAAAATTATTAAGATTAACCACATAACTTTTTGCATATATGGGTAGATTATAGGAAGAATGTAGATAAAAATGGGAGTGAAAATTAGTATTATTAGTAGTGCTGCAAGCCCTCCATATATTGTATAAACAACGGCAGTATGCGCCATTCCTTTTAATAAAAATTTGTGACCTGGAAGAACAGAAAGAAAGGAATCTTCATCTGGAGCTCCTAAAAAAATACTTGGAATAAAATCAACAAAGGTGTGAGTTATGGCCATAGAAACTATAAAAAGAGAGAGATTTAGTGCAGAGGTTATGCTTAGTAAAACTGCTGAAAAACTTAGAAGAATTACTGATACTAGATTTATATGAATGCCCGGAGTTAGGCCTGTGAGTGTTCCAATTAAAACTCCTAAAATAATTGCTATAACTATTTCTAGCATAATTTAAAAATAAAAATTAGATTAAAATGATTATGGTATTTTAATAAGTTATATGAATAATTAAGTTTTAATTTTTTATGATAGTTAATCATTCATTTTTTATGTCCATAAATTGAAAACTAATTTATTATGTAGCGGTAATTTAGTTGGGGTAAGACAGCAGGGTTTTTCTGATACAGAGCAAAAATAAACCTCTGCTTTTAAGCAGAGGACAAATCTTTTAGATTTGTATTTTCACTCTGTCCCCCAAAGTCCAGATAAACCATGCCCTTTAGGGCATGGTAAGACACAGGGACTTTGTGATACAGAAAAAAAGTAA
>CAYJSY010000140.1:0-1764 GCA_964372925.1 Candidatus Woesearchaeota archaeon | reverse complement strand
AGTAAATTTAAATAAACCACATACTAAATTATATGGTTTCAATTTATGGACATAATAAAAAAAATGAAACAAAATTTAAATATAAAACAATCAAAAAATAAAAAAGCAGTTGCACTAGAATTTTTGTTCTGGTTAATCTTAGGAGTTATAGTACTTACTGTTATTATTTTTATAATAATAATTTTAACAGGAAAAGGTAAATCTGCAATAGAGTTTATTAAAGACTTATTTAGATGGAGATGAATTAATAATACTTGAAAAGAGATATGTGCAAAAAATTATCATTATGGTCGTATAAAAAATTAGTATTTAAAGAATTACCAAAAATTATTATATAAATGATCTAAAAGCCTGTAATAATCTACAAACTATAAAAAAATTTATCTAAATATATTAAAAATAACAAAAAATGGCAGAAAACACAACTGTTAGCACCATTGTCGCATTAATAATTCTAGTTTTTGTCCTGATAATAGCTATTTTTGGAATTACAAAATTAAACTCTTCTGGTTTGTTAAAAGAATTATTTCCAGATTTTAATAAAAACGATTTAAAGGTAAAATATAACCAGGAATTTAAGCTAGAGCATCCAGATTTAATTGTTTATTATGTTTCAGGAGATGACGCGAAGCTCTATTTTAGGTATTTTATAAGAGAAAGCTATAGGGAGGGCAAAAAAGTGGATGTTACAGGATGGGAGTGGAAAAAAGCCAAAAAATTATTTGGAAATGAAGACAATTTTGTTAGCGCTAATTTATACGACAGCATCTATTTTAAAGAGCTTTCAAATAAAAACCAAAATTTTATAAAAGAGTTGTCTAGAAAATCTCCTGAAGATGGATTAAAGTTAATTGTCGAGAGAATTATAAAAAATGAGGAGGGAAATGAGTTGTTGCCAGTTTATCTAAATGTTTATTTTAAAATTAATAAAAAAAATGAGATAGAGAGAGAATATTCAGCGAAGGATAAAAGACTGTTAGATCTAGATGGTTTAATAGACACCTTTAATCAAATCTCAAGAGGAGTTTTGCTAAAAATAGAGACAAATATAAATTAATAGTTAGCTAACTAACTTATAATAATCAAATAAATAAATTGCATTTTTTAATAATAATTTAACACAATTTAATAAACCAAAAAGTTAATATTCATTAATTATTATTTTTATATACTAAAATGTTATTTAAAAATAAAAAAGCAGTTAGGTTTTTAGGAACCCATGTTGTGAACTTAGTTATAACTGTAATTGTTATAATAATTCTGATTTATTTAGGTGTTAAAATTTACAATTTATTCACAGAAAAAAACGAATTAGAAAGAGCTGCGACTCAGCTAGAAAAAATTATAGAAACTATCAATAAAGTTCAAGAAACCAAAGTTGAGAGTAAGATAGAGATTTTTTCACCAGAGGGGTGGTTTTTAGTTACTTTTCCTTTAGAATTTCCATATGGTGAGTGCAGAGGAAAAAAAGAATGCTTATGTATATGCAAAGGATACGAATGTGATAACAATTATAGAAGATGTGAAAGCTTTGATTTTGATGTTGAAGTTAGAGGTTTTAAAAGAGGATTTGGTCAGAGAGAGAGTGGCGAAAGATACTCATATGCATTAGTAGAAGAAGAGCTTGATTATGTAGGGCTTCCATCAGCAGGAGAACTTACAGTTAGCAAAGAAGAAAAACAAATTTCTATATACTCCGAAATTTATGGCAAAGTTGATAAAGGACAGTTTGTTTACTACTAAACTAAAAATATCAGAAAAACC
>CAYJSY010000139.1:0-1775 GCA_964372925.1 Candidatus Woesearchaeota archaeon | reverse complement strand
ATGAGTATGAAAAAAGAAGAAAAAAGGATTTTCCAGATATAGAAGCACTTAATAAGCTTAATTATAATCCCGAAACAAATGAGATTACTGGCTCAAATCCATTTATTGCTTGTTATGTTAATAAAATTCTTCCTGAAAATTACAGAACAGCAACACAGGCAGATCTAGAGAAAATACTAAAAGATAATTCCTTGTCATTAGAAGGTCATTATGAGGATTCTGCTCTCGTTTTAAGAAGTGAAGATAATCAAAATAGTTATCTGACAAAGAATTTAATAAGACAATTAGGAAAAATAAAACTTCCAGTAATGATTCCTCTTTACGGTTTAGAGATTGCAAAAGATAATAGTTCTCATCATAAACTAGTATTTAATTTAACAGATAATTCTGAATTAATTTATGCCCCAATTTTAAATGAAAATTCAGCAAGTTTTTCATCTGAAGATGTTGATGAAAATGGCTTGCCTAAAAAATTAGGAAAGGGGAATAGATGTTTTTATACTAGAAAAACAGGATTGTCTGGGGCGTATTTGGGCAGTAGTCTGAGCTTTTACTCGAGTAACAATTTTCTTGCGAACTCGGACCTCGTTGGTAGAGTGGTCATTGTTAACGGCGAAGCCGCGCGAAAAATTTTAGGAGGATAAAATGCTAGAACCGAAACTGACTCTAATGGCAAAGTTTAATGATATGTCTATTTATGAAATAATAGCTCCATTTGATAAAGCTTTATTTTCACTAAGAGATTCTGGAATTGAACCTATCTCCTCAAGAGATCTAGCTTATGCGAGAATTAAAGGAGATATTAATGGAAAATTAGTTAATAGCGAGGGATTTACCAGAGAGGGGTTTCTAATCTCGAGAAAGTTTTATATTGCAAAAGATTCGGTTTTACTCTCCTCAACATCTCCATTATTAATGAATGACTTAGCAAAAAGGGTTGTTGAAGCAAACGAGAAATATGAATACTTAATAACTGATAAATTTGTTTATAATGCTTATAGAGAAATAGCAGAAAAGGATAAAATCAAAAATCCTGAAGAAAGAAAAGTTATAATTCTTCCTCAAAAGAAAAGTTATAGAATTCCAGCAAATAGATTTAACGAAGACGAACTAACTTTATTTTTATTTAAAGATATAGCAAAAGAGTATGGAGATTTTTTGATGGGAGCTGATATTAATCAAATAACTGTCTGTCCACTCGACAGCTTATTTTTTAAAGGCACTCTTTTGACTCAGTTATATAGTGGAGTTAGCTTAATTAACGGAATATTAGACTCTCTTCAACATTATAATAGTTTCTTTGGATCGACTAAAAATCAATTAAAATAACCTACGGCGAGAGAGTTCGCGTACATAGAGTAGACAATATGTGTGTGGAGGCAAAGAGAAAATTCTGGAGATACCAGCTAATGAAGAAGTACGCCGAGGATAAAATGGCCCATAAAAATTAAGGATTAGAAAATAATCTAAGAATTATGCAACACTGCTGGTTGGAGGAGGTCATAGTAATTAGCATAAATTTCGTTCCAAATCTAGTTGCTATCAGAAAAACCCTTTAGTTTTACCACACCTTAAAAGGTGTGGTTTGTTTATTTGGTTTTTGAGATACAGAAAATTCTTCCGAATGAATTTTCTGCACAGAAAATGTAGTACATTTTCTTGTGATTCAAAATTGAAACAAGTAAATTTAAAGAAACCGCATACTAAAGTATATGGTTTTAATTTATGGATATAATCAGTTTAACGATTACTTAAAGATATCAGAAACTTTTTTC
>CAYJSY010000138.1:0-1822 GCA_964372925.1 Candidatus Woesearchaeota archaeon | reverse complement strand
AAAAATTTTAGGAGGATAAAAATGGAAATAAAACAAGTTGATTATAAAGAAATTGAAAGAAAGTTAATAGAGCAAAAAAACAAAGCAGGATTAGTTGGCGGAACACTTAAATTAAAAGTATATGATAAAGCTGATAATAATGTTTCTGCACGTATAACCCCTGAAGGATGGAATATAGAAATTTCTGTGAAAAAAGGATTTGATCCTATTCGTGATAGACGACAAAAAGCATATGCACGAAAAAAGAAAATAGAAAACGGATTAGAAGTATTATTAACACATGTCGGTGTTTTGCATGAGCCTGCACACTGGGAACTTCCTGTCGATTCTAAAAAAGGCTGCCCGTATGATATTTATAATCACGATAAAATTTTAGAAGCTGTTAAAGAAACCCTTCCAGAAGATAAAAAATCTTATGCGCCCTATGTTACAAATGCCTTTGAAGATGTTATAATAAACCCAAGGTGCAAGGAATTTAACAGAGATTTTTCAGGACAGGTTTTATTCTGGGACGATGAGGGACTTGAATGTAAAAAAAAGGGGATTGATAATTATACTCCATTTTATGAGGCATTTGTCAAATTAAATATGCACCTCTGGGGAGATAATGCTGATAAATCACTATTAAAAAGACACTATTCGGGCGACAAAAAAGTTGAAAAAGCAGTTGAAAAAACAATCAGTGAATTAAATTTAAAACAGATAAATCAAAATCAATCAACTGATTACTTATTTATAAAACAAAACTGGCCTAAAATGGCATCAACCTTTGCTAAAAATCTTGCTGATTTATTAGATAAACCTGTAGAAAGATTGTCAGCGTTTTCTTCTGAAGACGAGAGCGGACAGGGAGAAAATAAACAGTCATCAGGAAATGGGATAGAGCAAAAAATGCCAACTTCACAAGGAAAAGAAGAAATAGCTTACGGAAGATATGGAGGAAATGAAAAACTATCTACAAATATAACTAGTTATGAACAGCTAGACTCTTTATACAGAAGATTAGCAAGAGCCATTCCAGTTGAGGTAGAAGCAATTACAAGAAAACAAGACTTACAAATAGCCCCTCTAACTTTTAGAGCATTTGATCCTGAAACAGACGACCCATCTAAAATAAAACTCTCTAAATTTTATATAACAGACGATGGTCTAACGCTTTCTTATCCAAATCAGCCTCTAACAGTAACCTCAAAATCTAAAGTTCAAAAAAAATCATTCCCAGATTTTAAACTAGTTGTTCTAGATAATTCAGGAAGCATGAAAAGTGCTCCAGATAATTCTGATAATATTGGAAAAACCTCAGCAATACCATGGGGGGATAATAGTAAGTATCACTACGCATTACTTGGTTTTTATGGCATAGAAAATTTTCTGCAGCGTCAGGGAATAGCTCAGTATATTGATCATGGATTATCTCTATTTTCCAGCACAACACGATTTGGAGAATCTGATTTTTTCAAATTAGATCAGTTACGAAAAAAAGCGCTCTCTCCTGAATGGGGAGGAACATGCCTGGATGCTCGTGTTTTAACAACTGCATTGAAAGGAAGAGAAAGCTTTGTTTTATCTATTTCAGATGGAGAGATAGAAAACTGGGAGTCTGAAAAAACTGCATTTAAAGATCTGGCTAAAAATAATTATTATGCACATATTCAAATTGGAGATAAAAAAAACAAAACACAGTTCGTTCATGATTTAGAATCCTGGCAGGTTCCTGTTATGTATGTAACATCAGGAGAAGCTCTGTCAAAATTAATGGTAAATGTTACAAAAAATACCTATAGGAGATTTACAAAACAATAAAAATGCAATTTAAAATACC
>CAYJSY010000137.1:0-1836 GCA_964372925.1 Candidatus Woesearchaeota archaeon | reverse complement strand
TTTGAATATTTATGCCCAATAATATTTCTTAATCTTGCAAATTTTCTCCATCTAACTTTTTTATAATTTTTCTTTAATGAAAAAGGAACGGATTTTATTGTTTCACCAATAAAATGAAGCCTCATAAGAGTCGCATCAAATAAATTTGAGTCATTTACAAAATCTTCTAAAGCCACTCCTAAGATTGAATTCTCAATTTTTTCAATCATAGAACTAATTTCTCTTAAATACTGTTTATAGTCTGACATATTTAGCCTCTCTTTTAACATAATTTAATTTAGGATGAAGATCTTTTTCTATAACTAAATCTATCTTTCTTTTAAACATCTTTTCGAGCAAAAACAATAAATCCATATAATTATCAAAGGTTTCTTTATCAAAATTGACAATTATATCAATATCGCTTTTTTTATGCTGTTTATTTTTAGCAAATGATCCAAAAAGCCCTATCTTCTTTACATCATATTTTTTAATATCTTTGCTTTTTTCTTTAATTTTTTTAATTATATTATCGGAATTTAATGTTTCTTTTGGCATGATTCTATAATAGAGGGATAATTATTTAAAACCTCTTACTATAATAAAACAAGCAACTCATTAAAAAAAGTAATAAAAAGGATCTACAAGTTTACACCGAATACTCGGCAGTTCGATTCTGCCTAGGTCCATGTAAATAAAATATAGATTAATAACCATGAGATTTAAAGATAAAGTTGTATTAATAACTGGAGCAAGTAGAGGAATTGGGAAAGCTACTGCTATATTATTCGCAAGAGAGGGGGCAAAAGTTATTGTTAATTATAATAATTCAGATAAACAGGCCAATGAACTCTTAAGTGAATTAAATAAAGTTTCTGATGCAATAGCAATAAAGTGTGACGTTTCTGATGAAGAGCAAGTTAAAAAGATGATTTCCGAGGGAATTAAAAAATTTGGGAAAATTGACATTTTGGTTAATAATGCAGGAATTGTATTTGATGTTCCTCTTTTTGAAAAGACTTTGGATCAGTGGCATAAAACATTAGGAGTTAATTTAATTGGAATGTTTTTATGCGCAAAGTATGCTGCTCCGCATATTAAAAAACAGAAATCTGGAGTTATTATTAATATTTCTTCTACTAATGGGATTGATACGTTAAATACAGAGTCTGCTGATTATGATGCTTCAAAAGCAGGAGTCATAAGTTTGACTAAAAATTTAGCTTCAGAATTAGCACCGAATATAAGAGTTAATTGTATTGCCCCAGGATGGGTCGATACTGATATTAACAAGGGATTGTCAAAAGAGTATGTTGCTGAAGAGAAAGAACATATTTTAATGAAACGGTTTGGCAAACCCGAGGAAATAGGCAAAGCAATTTTATTTTTAGCCTCAAATGATGCAAGTTTTATTACCGGAACTACTTTAGTAGTTGATGGAGGATATTTTTAGATCAGAAACTTTTTTCGTTTTACCATCGCCTAAAGGCGATGGTTTGTTTGAAAGTTTCTGGGCCAGAAAAAAATAACAAATAAGTTATAAGATGTATTTTGTAGAGCTTTATATTAGACTCAAGATTTCTTAAAAAAGTTAGATAAATATACTAAAGACCGGATTGAAAAGAGATTAAAAAATCTTGAAAATTTCTTGGGATGTTTAAGAATCTTAGATTATTAACATGATCCAAAATTGAAAACAGCACCATTAGTTACTAGAGCCTTATTTAGAATGTGGCTTTCAATTTAAAAGCATAATAATAAAAAGTTTCTTATTTTAAAGATAAGATAAATATAAACTGAAATTTTTAACCCTCGTAAAAATCTCCAATCTTTAGATTGGAGTATTTGTTGGAGATT
>CAYJSY010000136.1:0-1847 GCA_964372925.1 Candidatus Woesearchaeota archaeon | reverse complement strand
ATTAAGATTATAAGCTTTTACAAGAAGAGGTTGTTTCTCCAATAAATAGATGGTATTAATCAATAAAAATATTTTATTTCTTCATCATAAAATACTTCTTCACTGCGTAACTTACCGGGTTTTTTGTTTTTAGTGCTAATGCGTCTGGTTTATCTACACCCAAATCTTTGTAAATGGGATTATTAAAATTGGGAGGCAATCTCTTATTTTTTTTATACCAGTTAAGCTGGTTTAGTATGTAACCTTTTTTAATAGGCCTGTAATTTTTTTCGTTCCAATCAAAAATTTTTTTCTCAATTTCTTTATCTTCAACTCCTAATGATGTAAAAAAACTCGTTAAAATCATTAAGGCCCTTTTTCTGCCATCCTGACTTATTCCTTTAAGAATTAATCTTATTTGTGGTGGGAAAATGTCGTCTGGAGGATTAGTAATCTGAATTTTTTTATGGTCTTTAAATTCCTGTTTTTTTGAGATTGTTGTTTTTTCATTAATAATAGATTTAATTTCATTCTGTTCGTTCCAGTCAAGGGCCCTCAAAAGAAGCTCTTTTGCTTCATTTATTTTTGGAGTTGGATAAAAATCTTTAATTTCAAATTTAAACGGCTTAGCGTCATTTATCTGAAAATTTTCAATATCCTCTTTATCAATAACTATAGAAGAGAGGGCTGTTTTTTCGTGAAGTGAACAGGGCATTCTAAATAAATGTCTCGGAGCTACCAGAACAAGATCTGAATTAATTAAAACTTCGGTTTTTTCTTTTGATCTAGCAAAAATATCCGGATTATTTTTTGAGTTGAAATTACAGTATTCACAAAATAGTATCTCTTTTCTTGATTTTTCAACAAGCTCTTTTCTGCATTCAGGACATTTTTGAACAGTTTTAGTTTGAAGTTTTATTATCTCAATGCTGCAATTTTTGCAAAAATAGGTTAGTTCGTATTTTTTTGAGGCTTTTCTATTGCAAGAAAGACATTCGTCAGTTATCAATTCATCAACTTTCTTTCCTGTTTTTTCAGCCAGCTCTTTTATATCTCCCTGAAAAATCTTATCCCCTAATTTTGGCTTTATAAGCTCTGATAGATATTGACAGATTACTCTAGGCCATTCTGGAAACATGTCTTTTGTTTTTTGTCCGTATAATTCATTGGGGAAAGCTTTCCATGGAACTATAATATGAAAACCTTTATTTCCAGAAAATTTTACTGCAAAATTTTCTATTCCGTGAAATTTTAGCGCATTAATTAAAAGTTTAGTATAGATTTTGCTGTATTCAAGATAATTACTATCTACATCTAAAAGCAAATCCCATCCTATCCTTAATTTATCTAATTCCTGCTTTGATAACTCTGTTGATATTTCTAGTGGATCGTACCATAATTCTTCTGAGCAGTGAAACGAGGTTGCTCCTTTTTTAACATGCTCTATAATATCGCTGTCATATTGCAGATTATTCGGCCTTTTTCCAAATGCTTCATAATATCTAGGAACAGATTCTCTATTCTGAGAAAAATCATAGATAGCTTTTTTTATTTCTGGCTGCGAATAATAAATTAAAGATAATTCTCTAACTCTTTGCTCATTAAAACTTTTTTCTGGCTTTGCTTCCAGTTCTTTCTTTTCTTCATTTGTTTTTTTGTTTAGTTTTTTAGAATTTTGTTCCATGTTCCCCTCTTTTTTTATTAGTTTTTTATTTATTGATAATAATACCGGGCTTTTTTAAAAAAGACTTCTCTCGCTTATCTGACTAACTTACATTACTGAACTGCATATTGTTAGTGTATCAGTAATGGTAAATTTATTTAACTCTTAATAAATTTTAAGAGCAGTTACCTATTTTTTTAATTAT
>CAYJSY010000135.1:0-1851 GCA_964372925.1 Candidatus Woesearchaeota archaeon | reverse complement strand
ACTTTAAACAACGAACAAAATCCCTCCAAGACATCAAGTTAAACCTACCTTTTCAAGTTAATTTCTCAGCTCTTCCCTCAAGCTGAAACTTTCTCCCTTCGCCAAAAACTTCCAGCATAACCAAATAATTCGTTAAAATCAAAAAATCCCCTCGAACTAAAATAAAATTAGCCACAATACTCCTTCGCGCCGACCAAAATTATATAACCCACCAATTCTACAAACAACAATGAATAGTACTATCCTCGAGCTCAACGATAAAACAGGCAAAAAGATCAGGTTAACAAAAGAGCAATGGTCTCATATCAGAAAAAAGCATCCAGAAGTAGAAGACTATGAATTAATAGAAGAAACTATCAAAAAACCAGATAAAATTACAGATTACGATATAGATGAAACAGTTCTTTACTATTACAAATATTATAAACATCGTCCATCCCATGAAAAATTTCTTCAAGTAATAGTTAAATATTTAAACAGCGAGGGATATGTTTTAACAGCACAATTTAAACCATACATAAGATAAAATGGAAAATCATACATATGAAATATACTATGATGAAATAGGGGATTTCCTGGAGATATTCTTCGGAGAGCCAACAAAATGCTACACAGAAGAGCCAGAACAAGGAATTTTTATAAGAAAAGATCAGGAAACTAATGAGATTAAGAGCATTGGAATTCTTAGTTTTAAAAAACGAGGCACACAAATCCTAACCAAGCTTCTCTTACAATTTAACAAAAAACTTCCCTTAAAATTATCTTTCTGAGAACGCTAAATCTTTCAATCATTTCTAAAAACTTCCAGCATAACCAAATAATTCGTTAAAATCAAAAAATCCCCTCGAACTAAAATAAAATTAGCCACAATACTCCTTCGCGCCGAAGGCGCGAAGCGCCGAACGCGCCCGACAAAAGATTTAAATATATGACCTAAATCTTTATAACATGAAATCAGAAATATTATACTCATTATACCAGAGGGATATAAGACTTAGTTTAGCATATAAAGCAGAAAAAGAACTATTTGCCCCACATCTTTCTTTTAGGCAGGTCTTTAAAAGTTCCACAATAGATAGAAGATGTCTAGAAAAAGAGGCACATGAGAGTATGAATGCTAAACTATTTGAATTATGTAGTAAAAAGTTATGTGATGATTTAAGTAGATTATTATTAATTTCATTTATTAATGACTATGGTAGTGGTATGGGTGGAAGAGAATTTAGATATATTTACTCTACCAATGACAATACTAAGTTAATTGTCATAGATGAAGCAGAAGGTCCAGACCACGCCGTATTAACTGACCGAATTGTTTCATTAATATCAGATATTTCCACAGAGGATAGAAAATTGATAGATTCAGATATCTCTAAACTACTAAACAGATAAAGATAGCCCAAAACTTCGCACAAGAACCATTAGCTCCACTTTTACGAGACCTAAACGCCTTTTTTCTTCAAATTTATCATTTTATCCCTAATTTCAACCTCTAATTCATCTCCCGCCTTTAAATGAGCCTGATGAAGAACAACTTCAGGAATATTAACTTTATACTTATAATAATATTGTCCTTTATATTGTCTGGATTTTTCTTTTAATATCTTCATATTTTAAAAAAGATTTTAAACTATTTAAACCTTTAGGGACCGAAAGATTTATATAGTTAGAGACCTAAATATTATATACGATCAGGCATATGCGAGAATTGTAAAAAAGAGAAAAAAATTCATTTTAGTGGTTTATCAAAAAATCTATGTAATTGGTGTTATAGAAAATTAATCTGGAAACCTAAATTAATAAAATGTAATAGATGTTAATTTCACAACTCTCAAAATTTCCAGAAGCAGC
>CAYJSY010000134.1:0-1877 GCA_964372925.1 Candidatus Woesearchaeota archaeon | reverse complement strand
TCTGAAAGATTTGTCCTCTGCTTAAAAGCAGAGGTTTATTTTTGCTCTGTATTATTATGAACTAACGGTTCTGTTTCAAAAGATAATTTCAAACTTTTTATAAAGGTTAAAAAATAAAAATGCTTCCAAAATATCACATAATAATAGGATTTTTATTTAGCTTAGCAATTTATTATTTTTTCCAAATAACCCTAATAGAGGCCGGCATAATTTTTTTAGCTTCATTTTTAATAGATGTAGATCATTATTTTTTATATATTTTTAAAACTGGCGATTTTTCTTTTAAAAACTCAATAAAATTTTTTTACGAAAGAAGAAAAAAATGGTTAAAATTACCAGTATCTAAAAGAGAGAATTACAAAAAAGCAATTTTCGTTTTTCATGGAATTGAATTTTGGGTATTATTAATTATCCTAGCTAACTATGTAAATTTAATTTGGTTTGCTTTAACGGGAATAATTATTCATATGAGTTTAGACTATCTAGATTTGATTAGAAATAAAGACAGACTATACGGCAAGTTTTCACAATTTTATGTTTATCTAACAAATAAGAGAAAAAAAGATTTTTTATGAATTATTAATGCAGAGAAGCAAGTACTAAATTAAAGTAAATTTGATTCATAAATTTTTTTCAGTTGAAAAAATTTAAAAAAACCAGTATATCTATAGTATAAGACATTAATTTTTACTGTGTTGTCTGATTAATATTTACCAAAATTTTATATTTTTTATTAGTTACTAATTCATGATAGTTTTGAGATGATCAGAAAAACCTTCCTGTCTTATCACCAACTAAAGTTGGTTGTTCGTTGGGTTTTTGGGATACAGAAAATGCACTACATTTTCTTGTTATCCAAAATTGAAAACTGTATATACTACATAACAAATTATGTAGTTTTCAATTTAGGGATATCACAAAGTCCTTGTGTCTTATCATGCCCTAAAGGGCATGGTTTGTTTGGACTTTGGGAGACAGAGTGAAAATACAAATCTGAAAGATTTGTCCTCTGCTTAAAAACAGAGGTTTATTTTTGCTCTGTATAAAAAATAGTCGAGAGGTTTCTAACATAATTTTATTTTTATAATAGTATGTTTTTAAAAACTATTTTTTAATTCCTATTATTAATCCTGTTAAACCAACAATACTATGCAATAAAGTATCTGAAAAAGTAAAAGATTCTAGTCCTTCTAATAATCCAAAGCTTGGAAAAGTAAAACCAAATACTGCAACAAATGTAAAAAAAGCGCCGTTTACAAGGCAAAAAGGCCTATAAAAACTTTTATTATTCCAGTTAGAAAGTATAATTACTCCTAAAATAACATGAAAAATTTTATGCCAGGTTTCTGGCCTATGTCCATATTGAGAGAAATCGATAAATAGTGAAATAATTATTAACGCGAAATATATTCCTATAATTCTTGTATACCATTTATGAAAAAATTCTGGTTTCATTAATTCTATTTTTTATTTTTTAATTTTAAATAATTTGATAAAGAGTCTAGTCTTTTTTCTAGAGATTTTACTTTAAAAATAGTTGTTATAGCTATAATTAGGATTAAAATAAGAATAGCTTTTTCTAAAGAAATTATTATGAATATAATTCCTAGTACAATTAAAATCCAGATAACTATTTCTATAAGATCCATATTTTTAATAATGAATTAACGCTTATAAAGTTATTTCACAACCCAAATAAAACTAAGCTGGAAATAAAAATTGGTTAATAAGACTATAAGATAAGAAATATTATTTCAATTAGTTAGATAATATCGGCAAGAGATTTTTTAACTTTTTCCCTAAAATTAGATAGTGCAGAATTCATGGCACGATGAACTGAAGGGGTAACATTATGGCGGTCATCTGAACATGCTGCA
>CAYJSY010000133.1:0-1893 GCA_964372925.1 Candidatus Woesearchaeota archaeon | reverse complement strand
GATTTTTTGGTCTCAAAAACTTCAAACAAACCTACGCCTAAAGGCGATGGTAAAATACAAGAAGTTTTTGATTAGAAATAAATATATTATAAAAAAATGTCTTACTCTGCGCTTAAATGATAATTAATAGTTTTAGATTTTAACTACTCTCTAAAAACATATTCATTTTTATCTTTGTAAACTATTGCACGAGCAAATTTATTATCATCAGCAAATATCCCAGAGCCATAAAGATTTATCATAACGGCGGCTAATTCATCAGCTGTTTGTTTATTTGTTTGAGTCGGATAGTACCCATGTAATAAATAATTTATTCCAGCTTCTTTGATATCTTCAGACATTCCAGTTAATTTAGTGTTACCTTCTAATTTTTTAAATATCTCATCTCCTTCGTATAAATACAATTCTAATTCACTAGGTGTTTGAGTTAACTCTCTAACTCTTGGAAGTGTCATTTTTATTTGTTCTCTTGAAGTGTCACAGTGAAAGAACGAGTATGCTTCTCCCACAGGTATTGGTTCATATTCTCCTTTGAGATGTCTAACTAATTGACCTGTCCTATCTACAAATTGCTGAGGTTCAGCAGCAGCATATTTTCCTTCTCCAAAAATTTTTATTCCTTCTGTCATTTTGTTTTTACCTCCTTACATCACCCTGTAAGTTGATAATATATGATAGCATAACTACTATTTAAGCCTTTCTATTTGTTACTATTGTATAGTTATTATATATTAGCCAACCTAATCAGTTCCAACCATTTATTATTTTCCCCTAATTTTAAGTGCAACAAAAAAGCTACCATCTACTTTAAGGTGTAATTAACTAAAAACCATAACCTCTTGCCAACAACAAAAATTCACAAAATCATAACAACACAAGAGCTATAGGAACTCCCTGTATTATTATAATTCCAGACTTATTTATTATCTGTGCTTCTAGAGCTGCTTCTATTGACTCCTTGCCAACAATATTAAAATTAGCGTCTTCTTTATTCATATCTTTAAGAATTTTTATTATCTCTTCCTTATTTTTCTCCTCTCCAGTAAAAAAGCTAGCTTTAACCTCAATCTGTCTATTCCCCTCTTCAAACTTCTTCCCTATTAACTCGCTATCAGCTATAGCTACAATAGTTCTGTAAGCCTTATGAATCTTAATATACATAATGAGATATATAAATTTTAGTCTGTAATTTTTCTGATAATTTATTAACATGAATTATGACTTTAACTCATTGAATGGGAATCAGGAGGAATATAATGCAGCTTTTTGATACGGGAAAAAAGTAAACCTCTGCCTTTAGGCAGTGGACGTTGCTTCGCAACGTCTTTTTTTCTGGCTCAGAAACTTTCAAACAAACCATCGCCTAAAACTTCAAAATGTAATTTTGAAGGATCAGAAATTAAAAATTTCTGAGGGCGATGGTAAAACGAAAAAGTTTCTGATATATACTTAAATAAATTTTAATTTAGATTAAGGTAATTATCTAAATAAGTTCAGAAATTTTTATTTTTGATAAAATTTCTGTTTAAATAAAATACTTATTCATGTATTTTTAGAGCGCAAAACCCAAGATAACTAATCTACTTTAAATGTGCATACAGTAGTTCCACATTTAGGACAACTGCCCTTTAACATATCTTTTCCCTTTGAAGTTTTAGTCTTTTTCGGGTTCTTAATCTCTGTTTTTGATTTGCACTTTACGCAATATCCAACTGCCATTTTACCTCCTCTAAAATTTTAATACCCTAAGTTTTTTTGGTTTATAAATCTTTTTTATTGATAAAAAAAGCTTTTTTTAACTGCTTCTAAAATATTTACTATTTAAATGGCAGTTTTTCTATTTTAATACAGAAAAAAAGTAAACTACTGCTTTTAGGCAGTGGACGTTGCTTC
>CAYJSY010000132.1:0-1951 GCA_964372925.1 Candidatus Woesearchaeota archaeon | reverse complement strand
TTTAGGGCAGGGTAAGACACAAGGACTTTGTGATTTTAGATATAGTGGTTTTATCTGACGTTTATTTTACGGCCCACTTTTTCGTTATATTTTTATAGTCTAATTGTTTATAAAAAATATGAATTGGAAAAGAGGATTTGGAATTGGATTATTGTTTATAGGGGCTTTTATAACTTTAATAAATGGAGTCATAACTGGAGCTGTTATTGGTTACGGGCCAGAAAATTATCTTGGTTTGTTAGGTATTCTAATTTTCATCGTAGGAGGAGTTTTAATAGTTATCTCTGGAAGCGGTTTAGAAAGAAATATTGGAAGGGAGATCGAAGTTTATGACAAGGGTCATAGAAATCTCGAAGAGGATAGGAGATATTTTATGAAAGATCCGGCAGGATTTTTTTCTACTCAAGATTTAAGCTTGAGAGATTTTAGAGATATGTACGATGTTGTCAAAAGAGACCCGGAATTATTAAGCATGGCTAGAAAAGTTTATGGAGAGAGACTTCTTGAAATTAGCAGAAGCAACAGTCGTAATGCTAAAGTGTCTGAAAAATTTTTAGAGATTTTATATGAGGGAAAAATACCTAGAAAGGGGTTGGAGGGGTTAAGCAAAGAAGAAAAAGAAAGAATAAAAAATGCTTTTAGAGTTGGATGGCGTCTTGATTTTAATGGAGCACAAAAGGAAATATTAAAAACTCACGGCCTAGCTTATACTCTTCGTAGTGGTGGCCATCTGGAAATATACTCTTTAAAAAACAGAGAAGCTAATTTAATTACCTCCTCTACTCCAAGTGACTATAGAACTGGCTTAAACACAGCGTCATATATAATTAAGGTCATAGAACAATCAAGAAAAAAGATATTGTCAGGTTAACGTGATACGCTCGGAATTATTAAAAGCATAATTAATGTTAATATTTATCTTTTTGCAATTCAGTTATTATTTAATTTCCGACGATAAATTATTTAAGCATATAGTTATACAGATAATTAGGAAGCAAGAAGTTATTATGATTAGGAATATTGCTTTTATCTTCGATAAGTTGACAGTATCAAGAAAAAACTAGTTTTAAAAACCATTAAAATAGATATCATTGAGCATCAAAACATTCCATGAAAAAATAGCTTCTATTTGATAAAAATCTCCTATTTCTAGTTTTCTTAGTCTTCTAGATATTTTTGGTAGATTTAATCTACTTCCCGAAAGAGTTAAAACATATGGTGATTTATTAATTGGTTTGTAAAAATCATCTTTAAGATTAAAATAAAAAACCCTCTTTTTTGAAAATGTCTAATCATCTCACTTAAACACTCATATATGCCATAATCATCATTAAAAAATCTTTCTTTTTCTAAAATTCTAATAAATTATTCTTTATTAACATTAATTTTAAAATTCATGTTAAATAAACAGCTTCTTTGTCATCATACTATTCTTCCATAATACTCTAAATTATAAAAATACTCTATATAATATTTTTTCTGTTCCTCTAAAATTATCTAAATATCAATTTTATCTACACTAAAAAAATATTTTAGATTATTTATAAGCTGCCCTAAATCCCCGCTTCTTCTTTCTGAAATATACGCAAAACATTCCTTTCCCGGTTTATTTTGGGTATAATTATGGATATCCGCAAAATGGTGCAACAAAATATCCTCATCCTCTTTTTTTGTATAATAAATCTCTATAATAGATTTGTTGTTTGAGTTGCAGTATTCCTCTAATAAAGGATAACTAACCTCTAAATTGATGAATAAAGTATCAATTATATCCCTATTATGCAATTCAGAAATTTTTGATGAGAAAAGTCCATCTCTAACTAACTTTCTTCTTTCCTCTGATGATAATACATAAATTTTCTTTGGCATGTTAATCTTATATTAATCACAGAACTCTTTTAAATGTAAAAAATAACCTATTTATAAACTTTTTGTTTTTTTAGTTTTATTG
>CAYJSY010000131.1:0-1962 GCA_964372925.1 Candidatus Woesearchaeota archaeon | reverse complement strand
AAATGTACTACATTTTCTGTGCAGAAAATTCTTCTGAATGAATTTTTTGTATCCCCAAAACCAAACAAACAAGAGGGTTTTTCTGATATCCCTACCTTATCAATTATCTTAACAATTAATTATCTTATAATTTATATAATAATCTATTCTTTATTATAATAATATTTAAAAGTTGATTGAGGTTAGTAGGAAAATGAAATCAATAGTAAAGAGATATAAACTGCCTGAAAGGTATGATGAAAGCTTTTTTAAAATAAATGAAGCAAAAGGTAAATTAAGGTGGCGAGGATTAATTTGTTTAGCGGTTTATCATAACTATTTAGGGGCTTATCATAACTATTTTTCTGGAGAAAGTAGAGAAAGTAGGTCATCTTATTTTCATCACGATAGTGGAGCATCATTACTAGTAGATGAGAAACATGAGCAAATTTATCCATCTGGTTCTGAAAGTTCTATAAATAAAGCAGTAAAGTATTTAGAGTTCCTAACCGGAAAATTGGGAAAGGCAAAGATAGTAAAAAGTATAGAATGCTCTTAAAATGTTAATTAGATTAGAAAACCCAAAGATATTATATGAAGTTGTTGGAATTATTTCAGAGCTTGTTTTAGAAGTTAGATTAAATGCCAGTAAAGAGGGATTGAGTATTCTGGCTATAGATCCTGCTAATGTAGCAATGGTATTATTTAGCATGCCGGCGAGTGCTTTTTCTAGACTGGATGTTGATAAACCAGAAGTTTTGGGAGTCAGTTTAGAAAGTTTAAAAGCAGTTTTAAGAAGAATAAGGGCCGGGAGTGTTCTGACTATAACAAAAGCTGAAAATGAATTAAAATTAGAGATAGAGGATAAAATTAAAAGAGAGTTTAATTTGGCTTTAATTGATATTGAAACTACGGAAAAACCAGTGCCAAATTTAGAATTTACAAGCAAAATAGAGATGGCCAGCCAGGATTTTTCAGAGGTTATTGAAGATTGTTCGGTTGTTGCAGAATCTTGCTCTTTTATTTCAGAGCCAAATGTTTTTGTTATAGAGGCAAGAGGAAATCTAAATTCTTTTAAATCTGAATTCAAAGATGGAATAAATATAGAATCAGAAAAATCAGTTTCAAAATATTCTTTAGAATATTTACAAAAAATGATTAAAGCAAGCAGGTTAAGTGAAAAAGCGTGCATTAATTTTTCAACTGATTATCCATTAAGATTAGATTTTAATAATAATCTAGTCAGCCTAAGTTTTATTTTAGCTCCGAGGGTTGAGACGGAGTGATGTTTCAGTAAATTTTATTGAGATAAAGAAGTTTAATAATTTGAATATAAAAAAGTTTAATTTTAATATGGCATTAAAATCACTAGAGAAAATTAAAGAATTAGACGTTTTATCATTTCCTCTTTTGGCTGGAGTTGAAGTTCTAAGTATGAGGGGAAGAAGAACTAAAAAACAAGCTGTAGATTATCTTAAAGAAAAAGAAATAGGAATAGGATTCAGCAGATATTCTTCATCAATTGAAAAAGCTTGTCTAAAATCTTTTGGTGTGAGCTCTTCACATGCATCTAATTTTACTTTATATTTTGATATTAAAAATGCTGAGGTAACAGCCAACCACACTCATTTTTATCGTAATGAAAACTGGAAAGGTTTAGATTATGAATTGAAAAAAGAAGTAAGGGTTTTAAGAGAGTTAGGTTTTAATATTAATTATAAAGGCTATTTAAAAGAAAGAGATATTTCTATTTAATCTTTCATTCTTATCATTTATAATATAGATAAAAAATTATTATAAAATTAGATATTTTATTTGAAGTTGCTTATATAAATAACTTAAAGAAATCTACAAGTTTAAACTTTATTATTTAATATATTATTAAAATTATATTAATAAAACTAATAAATAATCCTGGATTGAAATTAAATAAATATTCTATCTTGTAATCGTGAAGATTGAATCAAAAATTTAAAATATCAT
>CAYJSY010000130.1:0-1966 GCA_964372925.1 Candidatus Woesearchaeota archaeon | reverse complement strand
ATAACTCTTGCTTCCCAATTATCTGTATAACTATATGCTTTTATCTGTATAACTATATGCTTTTATCTGTATAACTAGATGCTTAAATAATTTATCGTCGTAAATTGAATGATAACTGAATTAATTATAATCCTTAAACCTCTCGCATATTCAACCAATTATTTTGCCAAAAAGTTATACCATCTCCCAGCTTCTTTTTTTTATACTCATTACATATGTCTCCATGGGCATACCAAGTCCCTCTCTCTTAAAAAAATTATTATTTAGGTGACTCTAACTTTACAGCTCACAATAAACATAAATTTAAAAACTATGGTTTATCTCTAGTTATTATATATAAACATTAGTTATCACACAAAAATAAATTATTTAAGGTTATATAAAAAATAAATTATTTAAGGTTATATAAAAAATAAATTAAAATGAGAATAATCGGCTTTAATCTAACAAAAATTTTGGCGGAAAAGCAGGAAAAAGCAAAAGAAAAAGTGCAGATAGATCAAAATATTAATATAAGAGATATTTCTGAGGAAAAAATTCCTATTTCAGATGAAAAGGCACTGAAAATAAGTTTTAGTCTTACTATTGTTTATTCGGACAACTATGCAAAAATAGAGTTTGATGGCAATGTTCTAATTTTAGTAGATAAAAATGAATTAAAAAAGTTTTTAGATGCGTGGAAGAATAAGAAAATACCAGAACAGGAGAGAATACCGGTTTTTAATTTTATAATGAGTAAGTGTAATATTAAATCACTTGTCCTAGAAGACGAGATGGCCCTTCCTCTGCATCTGCCTCTACCAAGACTCTCTCCTACAAACCCTCAAACAACAAAATAGTGATTTTTGTGGGTTAATAAATTTAAAGTTATTGATATAGCTTTCTAGATTTTCTGTTTTATTTTAGGGTTGTGATTAAACTAGTTTTAACAGATGGGTTATTTTAAGAATTAAGAAATTGTAGTTGGTAATTTAATATATTCTAAAATTGTAGTGGTTAATATAACTAATTATATATAACATGGGCGAGATATAACTTATGAGTGAGTTTTGGGTTTTTATCTGGTCTTTTTAGATAAGTATTGAATAAGTAACTAGAAATATATAAATAGAATAAATTTGCTTCGTAGGGGTTTTAAAGTATAAAAATAAGGTTTATAGATTTATTAATCTACACACCCTATGGTTTCTTATGGAAAGATTTATAAATAAAAAGAATATTATTTATTTTTAAATTTTATTTAAAAGCTTTATTGTATTATAATATATATTATTGTATTATAATATATAATAAGGCGATTATTAACTAATATATATTCTAGATTTATAATATAAGTATAAATATGAATATAAATAAATATGAATATAAATAAATATGAATATAAATAAATATGAATATAGAATATAAATAAAATATATTTAATCGGCTTTTAATACAGAGTTATATAATCTTCCATAAGAAATAGTGGTGTGGATGGGACATCTTATATTTTTTGGTTAGTATAAACAGTGTTTTTTGTTATACAGAAAAAGATAAACCTCTGCTTTTAAGCAGAGGATGCTGCAATGAAAGCGATGTCTTTTTTTCTGGCTCAGAAACTTTCAAACAAACCATCGCCCTCAGAAATTTCTAATTTCTGATCCCTCAAAATTACATTTTGAAGTTTTAGGTGATGGTAAAACGAAAAAAGTTTCTGATATTTAAAATATAACGACGGTTAGTTATTAGTTTTGCTAGTACAATTCTCCATAAGAAATGAAGGTGTCACTTTTTAGGGGGAGGTGGTTTTTATATATCCTGTTAAATTATAACTAAATGTTAAGTTATAACTAGAAAAATAACTAGAGAGCATCAACTAATAATAATAAAAACTAAAAATAAGATAAAAAACCAATAATAATAATAAAATAATAAAAATAAGATAAAAAACCAATAATAATAATAAAATAATAAAAATAAGATAAAA
>CAYJSY010000129.1:0-1980 GCA_964372925.1 Candidatus Woesearchaeota archaeon | reverse complement strand
GATATCATCTTCATTGCGACGTCCTCTGCTTAAAAGCAGAGGTTTACTTTTTTCCCGTATAAAAATAAAGAATTAGTTGTTTTAGCATAGTTATCTTGACTTTTCAACCCCAACTTTCATACAGTATTTTTCAACTGGACACTTGCTGCAAAAAGGAGTGGTTGGAACGCAAATATTTTTTCCATGAAGCATGAATATAGAATTAGCCTCTCTGATAAATTTTTCATCTAATTTTTCTAAAAGTATTTTTTCTATCTCCTCCACTTTTTTTGTGTTTATAATCCCAAATCTATTGACAATTCTTATTGTGTTTGAGTCAACAGGAATAGCTCTTTTATTATACGCGAAGTTCAAAACAAGACTTGCTGTTTTAGGTCCAATTCCTTTAATGCTTAACAATGCCACCCTATCATCAGGTACCTTTCCGTTAAATCTTTCCAAAATTTCATTTGAAACTGATTTTAATATTGAGGCTTTAGTTTTTCTATATCTTGCTAAGTAAAGTATTCTTTCTAATTCCTTGCTGTCAATCTCTGCTATCTCTTTAAAAGAGCTCGCCTTTGAAAAAAGTTCATCTAATATTTTTTCTGTAACATCATCTTTAATATTAATACTTACTAAACAGCCAACTAAAATTTTATAGGGGTCCTCGTTTCTCATTCTGTTTAAAGTAGTTTTTCTGCTATCATTAAAATGATTTCCAAGTTTTTTCATAATTTCTGCGAGGTTGTCCATTTTAGTAAAATATTGGTTGTCTAAAAATGTCTATTTTTTTGAGCTCGGTTTAAATATGGTATTTTATAAGATTAATAAAACTTATATGCTTATATATTTAAATTATGATAATCTTTTAATACAGGAAAAAAGTAAATCACTCTTTCAGAAGCTTCAAAAGATACAAAAAGTTTCTGAGTTTGAAAGGTTCCATAGCTCAGTCTGGTAGAGCACTGCCCTCTTAAGGCAGGTGTCGGGGGTTCAAATCCCCCTGGGACCATATTTAACTATTTAGATATGAAACAAAATTTAAGAAAGGTTTAAAATATGGTTTAATAACTAATAACCTGGTAAAATTAACTTTACAAGAATTAGAAGAAATTGTAGATAGTATAGATAATCCTCTATTAGAAGCTAAAGAAGGAATTTTAAAACAATTTATGAAGAATTAATATTACATGGGTTTAAGGCAAACCTAGATAAGCATTCTGTGGCAAAGGGTGGAGCATATCTTAGTTTTGGTAAAGACGGAAGTATCCTAATTAGTGATTCTTCTTACGATTTGGGTGAATGTAATAAGGAAGAAGCAAGACAATTAATTTCTTCTTTGTACAAGGACAGGAAAGTTACAACAAAACCAGCAAAAGACAGGGGCAGTTTATAAAAAATTAGTTCTTCTTGATAAAGTCAAGACTATCTGTTGCGAAGCAACTACGAGCACTCTATTTATATAACTGCCTTTGAATTTCACTTAATATCTATTAACTTCTATAAGCATTTATTATAATAACCGTGATTGGATAAATTTAGAATAGGATACAAAATAAGTAGCCATTTTACAATGACACTAAAACAAAAGATTTAAATACTTAATATATGACTTTTAACTAACATGAATCTAGAAAAAAGTATAAGAAGGTCTTTTCAGGATGTTAAAAGAGATATTGAAAATCTAAATGAAAGTATAATTAATATTAATTCTAGACTTGATAGATTAGAATACTCACTAACCGCCTTTGAGCAAAAAAACATCAAACAACAAGAAAATTCATCTCTAATACAGATAAGAGACATTTCAAAAAAGAGCAAGAAAAAAAACAGATAATTGCTGTTAATTATTAATACAGAGCAAAAATAAACCTCTGTTTTTAAGCAGAGGACAAATCTTTTAGATTTGTATTTTCACTCTGTCTCCCAAAGTCCAAACAAATAATGCCCTTTAGGGTATGGTAAGACACAGGGACTTTGTGATATTTATAATAAATT
>CAYJSY010000128.1:0-1989 GCA_964372925.1 Candidatus Woesearchaeota archaeon | reverse complement strand
ATACAGATATTAATAGCCTCATAAGAGAGATAAAGAAATAGGCTTTAATGTGAAATAACTATTTATCCATTTTACATTTTTTGAGTAGAAATTATCATAAATTTATGCCCTAACCACCATTTATCGGTTCTATAATAATTTAGTTTCAAATTGTTTTTTATTAATAGGGTATAAAAACAATAATCAAGTATATTTAAGTTATCATAAAAACCCTTTAGTTTTACCACACCTTAAAGGGGTTGTTTGTTGAGTTTTTGGGATACAAGAAAATTCATTCAGAAGAATTTTCTGCACAGAAAATATAGTACATTTTCTTGTGATCCAAAATTGAAACAAATAAATTTAAAGAAACTACATACTAAAGTATATGGTTTCAATTTATGGACATGATTAAATTTTACCTAATCAATAAAATATCTGAATTGTAAATATAAATTATTTCGCTAACCCTTTATAAAAATCATAACTATTTTAATAATATTTTATTTTTCATCCTATTCTTTTTTACTATAAGGTAAATAAAAATAACTAATAAAACAAAAAAAATCAGTAACCAGCTAATAATATTAAGATTTTTGTCTATTAATTCAAGATTGTCTCCAAATAAATAGCCTAAATAAATCAGGATAAATGTCCATATGCCTGCTCCAATAATAGTATAAAAACAAAACTTATAAATATTCATTTTCGCAAATCCAGCAGGAAGAGAGATCAACTGTCTAATTAATGGAATTAACCTGCAAGTGAAATTTGTAATCTCGCCATGTTCCTCAAAAAACTTATCAGTCTTTTCCAAACCTGCTCTGTCTATAAAAAAAAACTTTCCATATCTATCTATTAATTTATTAATAGTTTTCCTGCCAAAATAAAATGCAATATAATAATTAAATAAAGCCCCAGCTAAACTTCCTAAAACTCCTGCCAAAAAAACCAAAAAAAAACTCATCTTTCCCCTCTGAGTAAGAATTCCCGCGGGTATTAACACAAGTTCACTAGGAAAAGGAATAAACGAGCTTTCTATAGCCATTAAAATAAAAATTCCAAAATAGCCGAGTGAGTCAATTAAACTTACTAAAGCTTCTACAATACCAAAAAAAATTCCTGCCATTATTATAAATAAACAGATAAGTTTATATTGTTTTCTTTGAAATTTATTAATAAAAAAATAAATCCTTTATCAAATTAGAATTATTTCAGTAGGCAGTATTTATTGTATATGGTACATTTCAATTATTGAGCTGTCTTAAATTTTTTTGTATAATCCTCTAATATTACCAAGATAAATTTTTCGCTAGCCTGCATGACCTCGCAATTATTAAACGAAACTTCATAACAATTCTCGTATATCTCGTTTATGCTAGTCTTATTTCCATCTGTGTATATAATCACGGTATCAAAACCAGAATCATGGCACCATCTTTGATTTATATTATGAGCTTTTGCGTAAGCTTTATCTGTAACAGCAGACTTTACCTCTAATCCCGAGTCTCTCAAAAATCCAGATATAGTTAATAGAGCAATAGCACTGTCATCACAAACCTCCATGAAAGGATTAAGACTTATATAAACTTCTCCATATTTATTTCTATCTAAAGCAAATTCTATCTTTCCTTCTGAAGTATTTACAGGAATATAATCTAGCTTTCTAGGATCATTTCTAAAATTTAGAGCGTAATCGCCAATAACCTGTCCGCTAATTCCAACAACCGGAAATCTGGTAGAATAAAAGAAAAGATCTCCAAGCTGGGTTTTTTGAAAAATCAATCCTTTGTAATAAAATTTATCTATAAAATTATTTTTGATGAGAGGAACAATTACAATTAATAAAATTACAATTCCCATTAAAATAAGAGCCAATTTTATCTGCCTTTCTTGAATTTTTTTGATATCCTCATCAACAATTTTTTCTTCTTCGGGTTTCGAATCTTCTATCTCTCCCTTTCCCTCTTCCAATGTAGTATTAAAACTACCCTCTTTTTCTGCAATAGA
>CAYJSY010000127.1:0-2001 GCA_964372925.1 Candidatus Woesearchaeota archaeon | reverse complement strand
CTTCATTGCGACGTCCTCTGCTTAAAAGCAGAGGTTTACTTTTTTCCCGTATTAAAAACTTTATAATCTTTTTAATCTCTCCTATATTCTCTTTGGACTCTTCAATAGAGATATCTTGTCCGTAATAATTTACAGAATTTCTAATTTTTCTAAATCTATCAAATTTAATAGCTAAAATCAGCTCTTTTTTATATTTTAAAAAATAGGTAAAGGCTTCATGTGAGTAAATCTTATAGCCATCCAATAAAGAAATAGCTTCTAAAATACTTTTTAAAACATTGTAGTAACCAACTAAAGCTTTTCTAGAAGATTTTTCATTTATTTCTAAATCATCTAAAAATTCAAGCCCCTTTTTAGCCGTTTTAACTAATGACATAATTAGACTTTTATCTAAAGAAGTTTTTCTTACCTCCTCATTTTTAATAAAATCTTGAAATATCATCTAAAAACCTCTAAAAATCCATAAATGGTTATTCCGTTAACAAAATTATTTAATAATTCTTTATTTTTTTCTTTCATTCTGTCAATATCTTTTTTTGAATAAACAAACAATTGAATCTTATAACCAAGTTTTTTTTCAAATTTTTTTAATTCAATATCTTTTTTTACCGGACTTACTACTAATAAATCTATATCGCTTTTAAAATTATTTTCAGCTTTAGCAAAACTTCCAAACAAAACTATAGCCTCTGGATAATTAAATTCTTTAATAATGAAATCAATAAGCTTAGAATCATATAAAATATTAAGGTTATAATTCAGTTTAAGTCTTTTAAAGTTACTGCCTTCAGAATCAGCTTTAAATAAAAGATGATTAAATTTTTTTTCAGATTTTAAAACCTTTTCATTTTCCAGTTTTTTTAAATATTTTGAAACAGTTGTAGGAGACTTTTTAACTAATTTGGATATTCTCCTAACATGAAATTCTTTTTCAGGCTCTCCAATAAACAATTCTAAAATTTTGTCCATTTTTAAAGACAATTGTCTAATAAAATAAACAATTGTCTATTTTTAAATATTTCGTTAAAATAGCTTTTAAGCCAAATTATTTTTCATCAGATGAAGTTAAAAATTTGATAACTATGTGCTTTTTGATAATCTTAAATCTAATAATGAATAGTTATATAATTTTTAGCAATATTTTTCATTACTCAACACCAACAAACCTATCACTTAACCCTTTCTTAATTTTAAGATTAATTTCTCCTTTATAAACAGGAAAACAATTTGGGTTTTTTGTTTTAACTATATCACTATCCAGATGATTTATGTAATGATAAGGCATCTCGCAGGCCTTTGAAGCAGGATAAAAAAACATATTTGCTTTCTTTCCTTCAAATAAAGATAATTCTCTACCGATTTCTTTAAATTCTCCAGAAAAACTTTCTGTTAGATTGGCAAAACATACATAATCGATTGATGATGGCAGGTTCCCTTTAAACTCGTGTTCTGTATATTCAGAATTCCATGAATTTTTTATATCGGAGCCAAATCCTTTGATAAAAATCCCTAATCTGGCACAATTCTGAACCTTTAAAAAAGAATTAATTACTATGCCTGCAACAACGATAAAAAAAACAATTAGAATAATGGAAAATATAACTCCAAAAGATAATCCTAATATCTGTTGGGCATTTTTATTGTTAAATAAATTATTTTCCATGTTCAAATATTCCAACTAAACCCCTTTTCATATTAATATAAGTCCTAATTATTAATACTATATAAACTTTAATTTTAAGTTTTATTTAATTAATTTATTCTAAAAAACCAGGAGAAAAAGAAATTATCAATAAAACCAGTATTAAATGTAAAAAATTAGGTGATTAGCTAAATTTCGCACTAAACTTTTTGTCAGCCTGTCCTCTAAAGTCTTAAACTACTTATTAATTGAGTTATTAATACAGAAAAAAAGACGTTGCGAAGCAACGTCCACTGCCTAAAGGCGGTGGTTTACTTTTTTTCTGGCTCAGAAACTTTCAAACAAACCATCACCTAAAG
>CAYJSY010000126.1:0-2030 GCA_964372925.1 Candidatus Woesearchaeota archaeon | reverse complement strand
TAATAAATTATCTAGTTTTCAATTTATGGGAATAAAAGAAGATTATCTATTTTTAAATTCTTATTATTATGCTATGTTTAGCTCCGCAAGCCATACAATGAAGGAAAGAAAAACTTTTCTCTTTTATAATTTCTGTATCCGGCTTTCCACATTGCTTACAAATAACAAATTCCCTGCCATATTCCTGTATTTTTTCATTAATTTTTTGAGAGGGGACTTTTCTCATTAAAAAAACCCTTTTTTCTTTAAAACTTCCCGGTGTTGCAAGAGTTTTTAGCAAAAATTTAAATAAATGATTTGGAGGCCGCCTTATATAAGAAGCTATTTGTTGAAGATTTACTAAGATAGTTTTATTTCCTTCGTGATGTCCTTCTATTTTAGGAATTTCAAATCTTTCTCTAATTTTTTCAATTGGCTTAATATTAATATAAGCTTCATCTAAAAGTTTTTCATAACTTTCCATCTAAAAATGAGATAAACAAGGTTTTTAAATTTATGTATATACTTTGTATACACCTAACTTATAGTGGAAAAAAGCAAAAAGCTTATTTTATACAGAAAAAAGTAAGCCTCTGCTTTTAGGCAGAGGACAAATCTTTCAGATTTGTATTTTCACTCTCTCTCAAAGTCCAGACAAACCATGCCCTCTAGGACATGGTAAGAAATAAGGACTTTATGATATTAGAAATACCACAATATTTAAATACAGTATATACCAAGTATATACAGCTCTGAAAGGGATAAGAGGTGCACTAAGGGATTATTCCCTTAGTGTCTAATATTAAAATGAATATCAGAAAATTTGATGTAAAATTAAGAAAAGTAGGAAATTCTTTTGTAGTTACTATACCAAGAGAAACTATAGATAGGTTTAGGTTGCAAGAAGGAGATTATATTGCAATTAATTTTAATAGCAACGAAATTAAAAAAAGCATATGAAAAGAGGAAGCATCTTTTATAGCACAAATTACCCAACATTTATGTATGTGGCGCTAGTGGTAACTAGTCTTTTGATAATTTTTAACTCTATAAGTTTATTTGAGCAGAAGGAATTTAAAAAAATTCTAACCGCAAGCGCGGTTAAAGAAATAGAGGAAGAAAAAAAAACTCAGGAAATTAAGGAACAGGAAAAAGTGCCGCCGCAGAAATTTAAAGAAGAACAACTTTATTCAGCAAAAACTTATTTTTTTTATTATTTAATTATAACTGTTTTTATTTTTTGCATAATTTTTTTATCTTTTAGATACCTTTTTCCATATCTTAGGGATTATAGTTAGCAACCTCTTTTTTAACACTTTTAAGATATTTTGAGGCCAGATGCATTGGCTCTGGTTTTTTATGAGGCAGAATGGTAAGTTTTTTTGAGATTTTGTAAGCTGTTTCGATTGATAGGTTATTTCCAGGACTAATAAACAAGGGATTGCTTCCGTTTTTAACTATTAAGACTCTACCTAATTTTTCTTCTTCTCTTTTAATCTCAGCCCCATCTTCATTTCTGGCCTTACAATCAATTAGAGAACTAGAAACTCCTATCGACGGAACTCCGGTTACTAGACCAAAATGGCTTGCGAGGCCAAGTTTAGGATGCATTATTCCGTGAGCGCCAACAAAAACCAGGTCTGGCTTTTCATTAAGTTTTTCGAATGCGCCGATTATAGATGGCAATTCCCTATAATTTCTAAATCCTGGAATGTACGGAAATTTAGTTTTTTCAAATATATAAGATTGATCAACTATTTCAAAATCTTTATTACAAACAATAAAACAAGTTAAAATTTTATTTTTAATAAATAGACTATCAACAGCTCCAAAAAATTCAGCTAGTGAAATATCAATTTTATCTTTTATTTTAAGCTCTTTTGCTAGATTTATCTGCTCTCTTTCAAGTTCTTCAAAATTAATTCCATATTTTTTAGAAATCTCTTTTTTTCTCAAATCGGTATCCATTTTTCATTTATACAGAGCAAAAATAAATCTCTGCTTTTAAGCAGAGGACAAATCTTTCAGATTTGTATTTTCGCTCTGTCTCC
>CAYJSY010000125.1:0-2055 GCA_964372925.1 Candidatus Woesearchaeota archaeon | reverse complement strand
GAAAATCTTCTGAAAGATTTTCTGCTGCAGGAAAAAAGACGTCGCCCTCATTGCGGCGTCCTCTGCTTAAAAGCAGTGGTTTACTTTTTTTCTGTATTAATAACTCAATTAATAAGTAGTTTAAGTTTTAGAAGGCAGACTAACAAAAAGTTTAGTGCGAAATTTAGCTAATCACATAATAAATTATCTAGTTTTCAATTTATGGGCATAAAATTACAGTAATATAGTCGGTTCCAGTTTTATTAATTATTAAAGTAACAAAGTAAAAAATTAATTTAGGCAATTATTCGATAAACTAGATTTTTTTAGAGTAAATTAAAGCGTCAACTTTTTATACTAACACTTCTTATTTTTTAAAAAGAAAAAATGAAATATTATATATATATTTTCAGACATGGAGAGACTTATTTTAACAAAAATCATATTTTTACAGGATTAAAAGATTCTGTGCTGACTAATAAAGGAATTGAACAATCAAAAATAATTGCAAGAAAATTGAAAAATAAAACGATTGGAATTGCTATTCAAACTAGTTTGTCAAGATCAAGAAATAGTCTAAAAAAGGTTTTAAAATTTCATCCTGAATGTAGTAAAATAATAACTGATGATAGAATAATTGAGAGAGGCTATGGTAAATTAGAAGGTTTACATCACGATACCATAATAAGAAAATATGGGCAAAAAAAATTTAATTTGTGGCATAGGGGGTTTAATAAAAAGCCTCCCGGAGGTGAATCTTTTAGAGATGTTGAGAAAAGAGTTGGAGATTTTATCGTAGATTTAAAAAAACTAGTTAAAAAAGAGAAAAAAAATATTTTGGTAAGCGCCCATGGAAATTCTATAAGGTTATTTAGAAAAATTATGGAAAAACAACCAAAAAGAAAAGTTGTAAAGTGGTTTATTCCGTATGACAAGGTTTTTGTTTATAGTATAGATGTTTGAAATTTTAAAAACCGCAAATTTTATGTCAAAATTGAACACTACACAATTTAGTGCGCAGTAATTGCAAAGAGGTTTTCAATTCTGATCATTCCAAAAATCCAACGAAAAAAACTTCAAATTATTAATAGGATAGTAAAATGCTTTTTTTGCAAACCCCCTCACTTTAGTATGTAATAGGACAGAGAGGTTTTTCTGATAATAAAAAAAGACGATTGGTTCTTAACAATAAAATTGGTGAATTTAAATTCTCTAATTAATAAGAATTATTTTTTGTAAATTTTTATTTTTAGGAATAGGCCTATTAAAATCCCCACGGCAATACCAGAGAGATGGGCTATAGAGCCTATATTTGTTGATCCAAATGCCCCTAATGTTCTTAAAACATCTGCAGATATCCATAATATAGAGGCAATAAACATTGGCATTATCATCCCAAATGTCCAGACTATCATAAAAGGTCTAAGAATAGTTAGAGTGCCTAAAATTCCGTATATTGCCCCACTTGCCCCGAGACTGGATTCATAAAAATTAACTGCGATTATATTAGCGATTATGCCAGAAAATAAAAATACAGCTAGAAATCTTTTAGAGCCAATAATATTCTCTAAAGCCAGCCCAAAAATAAATAGAGCAAATATATTGAAAATTAGATGAGTAAGATCGCCATGAAGGAAAATTGCCGTTGGAAATCTCCAAATCTGATAGCTATCTATAGCCGATTTATTTAAGAGAAAAATTTCTGTAAAACCCGGAATAAATTGCAAAATAAAAAATATTATTATAATAAATATTAACCAGAGAAAGAAAAATTTGTTTTTCATTCTATAACATCAATTTTATTGCTTATTAATTTTTCTTTTAATAGTTTATATTGAGAATATAAATTACTAATTCGTAGTATTGTACAATTTATGAAAATCAAAAATTTCCTGTGTTTTACCTACGCCTAAAACTTCAAAATGTAATTTTGAAGGATCAGAAATTAGAAATTTCTGAGGGCGTAGGTTTGTTTGAAGTTTTTGAGACCAAAAAATTCCTTTCAGGAATTTTAGGGCACAGAAAATCTTCTGAAAGATTTTCTGCTGCAGGAAAAAAGATATCATCTTCATTGCG
>CAYJSY010000124.1:0-2079 GCA_964372925.1 Candidatus Woesearchaeota archaeon | reverse complement strand
AAAAAAGTGAGAATTATATTTATTCAAAAGGCGCTTTAGAAGTTTTGTTAAAAAATTGCAAATTTATTCAAAGAGAAGATGGAATTTTCACGCTTCTTGAAAGAGATAAAAAAAGAATAATAAAAATGAACCAAGAATTAACTTCAAACTCCCTTAGAACTCTTGCAATTGCTTATAAAAAAATCAAATCATTAAACAAAGACCATTTTGAACAAGAACTTGTTTTTTTAGGATTAGCCGGAATGGAAGACCCTCCAAGAGAAGAAGTGAAAGAGGCTATAAAGCTGTGTTATGCTGCAGGAATAAATGTAAAAATGATAACCGGAGATAATAAAGAAACTGCTATTGCTATTGCAAAGCAAATCAGTCTCAAAAGCGGGGATATTTTAGAAGGAGAGGAGTTGGATAAACTTAGTGACAAGGAATTATTTAAAATCGTGAAAAATACTGTTGTTTTTGCAAGAGTTAAACCCGAGCATAAATTAAGAATTGTTAAAGCATTAAAAGAACATGGAGAGATAGTAACAATGACTGGAGATGGTGTTAATGATGCCCCCGCATTAAAAGAATCGCATATTGGGGTTGCAATGGGTATAGGAGGAACTGATGTTGCAAGGGAAGTGGCAGACCTAACATTAAAAGATGATAATTTTGTCACAATAGTTTATGCAGTTAAAGAGGGCAGAACAATCTTTAACAATATACAAAAATTTGTTACTTATCAACTCTCATGCAATTATGCAGAACTGCTTATAATCTTTTTAGGAATTCTTTTAGGGTTGCCCCTGCCATTACTTGCGCTGCAAATTTTGTTTATGAATTTAGTTACTGATAATCTTCCTGCAATAACCTTAGGATTTAACCCCTCTTCTCAGGATGTAATGAATAAAAAACCCAGAAAAAAATCTCATATTTTAGATAAAAAACTTATTTATCTAATCCTAATTGCGGGGACTATTATGGGTCTGATTACACTTGGAGTGTTTTATTCTGTCCTTAACATTTTAAATCAAGAACTTGTTGTAGCAAGAACAACAGCTTTAATAACCCTTATCTTTTTTGAAATAGCGCACGCCTTTAACTTTAGGTCTTTTAGAAAAAGAGTTTTGAATCGTTCTCTTTTTGTCAATAAATATTTAGTTTATGCTTCACTAATTTCTCTATTGGCAACATTCTTAATTATTTATACTCCCCTTAATAAAGTATTTGAAACCTCTCCAATTGGATTAATTAATATTTTAATAGCTCTAGTTGCTTCGTTAACTATAATATTTGCTTTCGATATTATGAAAGCGAAAAAAGGAGATTTAAGTCAAGAAAAATAACCTCCCAAAAAAGATTATTTCATCTTATTTTTTAGAAAAAAGAAACAAAAAATTTACGACGGGGGCTTCCTAACAACTAACTACGAAAAAACGCTCGGGGGCAACTAACAGCGATTAAGCGATTCCGAATCCTTGCAGGATTTTCCCAAATTTTTTCTTTCAGAAAAAACTCTCGAGGCCACTTTGTTCCACTCGAGTCCTTCGGGTTTGTTAAGCCTGATGTTATGTGCAATCCGCCTCCGCCCGCCTTTACAAAAAATTTATAAATTCCTCTGATACAATATGTTTATGAAGAAAATTTTGTCGAAAATAAAATATCCTAAGCTACTGTTTTTAATATTCACCTTTGTCATTGCGTATTTAATATTTACAGGAAGTGACTTCTCATCATTTCGCAATTTTTTGTTTAGTTTAGGATATTTTGGCACATTCTTAACTGGTATACTCTTTACATATGGTTTTACAGCAGCACCAGCAACAGCCATATTGTTGATATTAGCAGGGGAACAAAATATTTTACTTGCAGGATTTATTGCAGGTTTTGGGGCGTTGGTCGGTGATTTGATAATATTCAAATTTATCAGGTATTCTTTTGCAGATGAAATTGAAAAATTGTCTAAAGAAAAAGCAATAAATCGCCTCAATAACAAAATTCCAACTTTATTTAAAAAATATTTTGTTCCTGTTTTAGCTGGTTTTATAATTGCTTCCCCTCTCCCTGATGAAATCGGAGTTTCTTTACTGGCTGCTTCTC
>CAYJSY010000123.1:0-2088 GCA_964372925.1 Candidatus Woesearchaeota archaeon | reverse complement strand
CTCTCTCTCCCAAAGTCCAAACAAACCATCGCCCTCAGAAATTTCTAATTTCTGATCCTCCAAAATTACATTTTGAAGTTTTAGGCGATGGTAAAACACAGGAAATTTCTGATATAATGAGCTAGCAAAATTTTATAAAAATAGAGTATTAGATTAAGTAAATAAATTCATATTAACTAATTTTTTATCGATTAAGCAATTAATATGCTCTATAATATAGAGAAATATTTAAAAGTATAAGCTTTCTAATATTAAAAAAGATTGTAAAAATGAAAAAAAATTATTTTATGGTTCTTGGGATTCTACTGATTTTTTTAGGAATAATCGGTTTTTTTGCAATGAATGTTAATACTATAAAAACTATAGGATATATTACTTTCAATAATTTTTTAGACTTAAATAATGCGTCCAATAATTCTTTTGAATTTTCAGATGTAAATAATATTATTGTTAGAGGAGGTGATAAAACAAAAGTTACCTTAACTGTTAAAAATATTAGAGATAAAGCTATAATTAACTGTAAATTATTACCAAAAAGTTTAGCAGAATGGATAAGCAACACACAAATAGAAAATATTTTTCCAAATAAAAAAGTTAACTTTGAACTTGAGTTAAATATCCCTCCAACAAATCCTGGCGTATATGAAGCTGAAGTTGAGATAAAATGTGATGAAGAATTTCCAAGTGAAACCAAAAAATTTAATATTAATGTTTTAGGACAAAAATCTTTGGAAATTGTTGAAATATCAGAAAAAAATAAAAAAATTAATGTGAGTTATGTCTTTAACAATGAAAATTTCTTCGGTGATACTGTTTTTGTTGAAATTTGGGTAGAGAACTCTGATGGGTTTGAAATAAAAAGAGTTATTGATTCTTTTCCTATAAGGAAAGATAGTTTAATTGAAAGAAGCGAATTAATAGATTTAGATGAAGTTACAGGAATTTATGACGTTTATATTGCATTATCTTCAGATTTGGACAATTATTTAAAAGAGTCTATTATTGTTGGCGAGTCTTTTATATCTGGTAGGGGCATAATTAAAGTTGCTAAAGGAAAAGGCTTTCCATATTTAATATTTCTTTTAATCATTGGAATAGGCGTTTTTTTTATTTTTAAAAGTCATAGAGAAAATATTCAAAAAACAAATGAAAATCAGGGAGAGGAAAGAGAGTATTAGTCTTAGTAAAATTTTTTATAAACTGTTAGTATAATCCTATTCTATGGTAGTTTTTACTAATGGTTATTATGTTTGTAACGAATGTAAGCTCAGATATAAAGATAGAGATCTGGCTCAAAAATGTGAGAATTAGTGTAAAAAGCATAAAAGCTGTAATCTAGAAATAACCAAATATACTATCAAATAATTACTTATTTTCAATTTTCGGAAGTACTGATTAAAAAAGATACTGTAAACTTATCGTCACTTAAACATCTTTATCTAAAAATTTGTGCCTATTCCGATTTTGACTTTTATTAACCCCGCTCATTATTATTTCTAAATACCGACGACATTTTAGAGTTTTATGATGGTAATATTTATTTCATATATTTATTTTATAATCTCACAGAAAAAGCATATTCAAACAAATGACGTTAATTAGACAGTATCATTAAAAACATAATTTTAAATATAAAATACTTTTAATTCTTTTATGCTCCTGTAGCTCAGTCTGGATAGAGCGCCTGCCTTCTAAGCAGGAGGTCGCAGGTTCAAATCCTGTCAGGAGCGTTTTATGTTAGTTATGGATTACTCAATTTTGGAAAATAAAACAAGAAATTTGATCGAAGGCAGAAATTTAGAAAATTCCAAAATTTCAGAAGAATTATCTAGTTTTGTATATGAAGATATGAAAAAATTAGTTAAAGCAAAAATTGAGTCTAATGTTAAAGCAAGATTTTATTACCTGACTTAATTGAATAAACTCGTGCGTAATCTATCTTTCTTTATCAAAAATAAATTTATCTAAGATTCTTTTTTAATTTTAATACAGAAAAAAAGTAAACCTCTGCTTTTAAGCAGTGGACGTTGCTTAGCAACGTCTTTTTTCCTGCAGCAGAAAATCTTTCAGAAGATTTTCTGTGCCCTA
>CAYJSY010000122.1:0-2093 GCA_964372925.1 Candidatus Woesearchaeota archaeon | reverse complement strand
AAGAAAATTCATTCAGAAGAATTTTTTGTACAGAAAATGTATTACATTTTCTTGTAATCCAAAATTGAAACAAGTAAATTTAAATAAATCACATACTAAAGTATATGGTTTCAATTTATGGACATGAAGAACAGAAGCTTTTCAGTCCGCCGGAGATTATCAAATCATTTCTTCTCTCATCTAAAAATTCTTCCTCTTTTTTATCTAAATCTAAAGCGCTCTTTGTTTCATTATCTATTAAAATAAGAGGAAGCAAAAAACGATCTTTAATAGCCTTTTTCTTTGACATATGGCATAAAGCAGCATATTTATTAGCAATTGATTTAATTTTTTCATTTTTCTGGTTTGAAAGCCAGATTTTCAAAATACGAGAGGGCCTTTTATAATCAACAAATTTTTTATTTTTTAATTTTGTTGCTACAGAGACTCCCGCAGATAAAAAAAAGTTTTCATAAATCAAAAACCTCCAATACTGCTGTCTATAAATTCTTCCTTTAAAAATATCTGCCCTGCTTAAAGCCTCTATCGCCTTTAGAAGCCCAGTTCCATGATACTCAAATGGCAAATTTTCCTCTATCCATAATAATATTTCGTCTAATTCCAAATCCAAGGAATCAAAAATATTCAATGTTTTTTCTTCTGTCTCCTCTTGAAATAATTTTTTTAGTCCATTAAAAATATTTTCTCTTTTCTCTCTTTCAGAAATATCTAGCATAAGCTTTTCCTCTCCAAAATCTATAATACTTTGCAAATCATTAATGGCCGCCCTGACATCTCCCCTAGATTTTTTTAAAATAATATTTAATATATCTGGATTTATTTTCTTTTTTTCACTATCTATAATATTCAAAATAATTTTTTTTGTTGACTCTTCATTCAACTCTTTAATATTTATTACTCTGCATTTTTTTCTTAAGAGATTAAATTTTCTCTGCCATACATCGTTAACCGTGATTACTATTGGATAATTTGTTTTTTCTATTAAAAATATTAATTCTGCCAAACCACCATTATCCTTTGTGGTTATTCCATCTGCCTCGTCCATTAAAATAAGCTTTCCTTTTTTAAATAAAGATTTTTGTTCCAAAGAAGGTTTTAATACCTCGTCTAAACTCTTTCTATTTCTTAAATCACTGGCATTCAGCTCAAAAAGCTCTAAATTGTACTCTTTTGACAGCGCAATGGCCAGAGAAGTTTTGCCAACTCCAGTAGGACCGTTTAAAATCAAAGCCTTCTTAATTGGAAATGATCTATAAAAATGTTTAATTTCATCTATGATAATGTCCTGGCCCTTAATCTCCTCAAATTTTTTAGGCCTATATTTTTCAATTAAAGGTATTTTCATTTTCCTCTTCCGGCTAAAACAAATCCCGCCAGCAAAGCCTGAAGCTGAATAAATTCATCGCTGCCCTCTACCAATCTAAATTCTATCTCTCCTGTTTTTTCTGTTAGTTTGACCTTTAATTCAGGATCTATGTCCAAATTCCAAATTTCCTTCTGTATAGATTTTATAATATCCTGTCCAGAAATTGACTCTTTCAACATAACCTCTAACAGTTTTTCTTTTGCTTTTAAAAAATCGCCGCTTAGAGCATACTCAAGTACTATTTTCACGTCAGCAGGCTTAGCACTTGCAATTAGTGTATTAATTAAATCTATACTCATTATAGGAGATATTGAAGAGCTGGCCTGCAATAAATTAATAACTCTCCTGCAATCCCCTTCACTGACTTCATACAGCTTTTCTATGGCCCCCTCCCTTATATCTAATTTTTCTTTTTCAGCTATCAATCTTATTCTTTTCTCGATATCTTTTCTTTCTAATAACCTAAATCTTAAAACAACGCATCTTGATTGTATAGGGTCTATAATTTTGCTGCTATAATTACAGCTCATTATAAATCTGCAAGTGCTAGTGTAATTCTCCATAGTTCTTCTCAGAGCCTGCTGAGCCTCTTTTGTTAAAGCATCTGCTTCATCCAAAAAAATAACTTTAAAAGAAACATTTCCTATTGCTTTTGTCCTGGCAAAATCCTTAACTTTTTGTCTTACAACATCTATTCCTCTTTCATCACTTGCATTTAACTCTAAAA
>CAYJSY010000121.1:0-2132 GCA_964372925.1 Candidatus Woesearchaeota archaeon | reverse complement strand
ATTTGAGAAAATCGTTAGAGTCTTTATTCAGGTGGTGGCGTATCTCTGTGTTCTACACACTCTTTCTCAATTCCAAACCTATAAAAACCATTTAAGCCTTTTTATATAAAATGTTATATTTAGAAATCTGTAAAGTTTATGACGAACTGGAAAAAAATCCTTCTAGACTAAAAAAAACTGAAATTCTTGCTAATTTTTTATCAAAATTGAAAAATGATAATAGAAATATTGTATATTTACTGAATGGAAAAGTATTTCCAGATTATTCAGAAAAAGAATTCGGAGTTTCTGAAAAATTTGTTATAAAGGCACTATCAAAATCCTCCGGAATTCAGGATAAAACAATAGTTGAAAAATGGAAAAAAGTAGGAGATTTAGGAAAAGTTGCAGAATACTTTATTACAAATAAGAAGCAGGGGACACTTTTTTCTCATCCGCTATCTACAGAAAAAATTTTGGAAAATTTGAAAAAATTGCCGGAATTAAAAGGCTCTGGCACTGTAGAAAAAAAACTTTATCTTATTTCAGAGTTGCTTAACTCTGCAAAGCCAATTGAGGCAAAATACATAATCAGAACTCTCTTAAGCGACTTGAGGGTTGGTGTTGCTGAAGGAACCCTAAGAGACTCTATTTTCGAGTGTTGTTTTAAAAATAATGAAAATAAAAAAGAGATTATAGAGAACATTCAAGAAGCTTATGATATATCGACTGACTGGAAACTAATTTTTGAAATGGCCTGTAAAGGAGTTCAATTTCTAAAAGATATCTTGCTTGAACCAGGAAAACCGCTAAAGGTCATGCTTTTTATTAAAGAATCAACAATTGAAAAAGGATTTGAAAAAGTTGGTAAACCGGCTTTAATTGACTTCAAATATGATGGTTTTAGAATCCTTATAAACAAGGACGAAAAAGGCCAGATTAAAATTTTTACAAGAAGAATGGATAATGTGTCTAACCAATTTCCGGATATTAAAGAGTATGCAGAAAAGTATGTAAATGCAAAAACATTTATTTTAGATGCAGAGGCTGTTGGTTATGACCCTAAAACAAAAAAATACAGGCCCTTTCAAGCCGTCTCTCAAAGAATAAAAAGGAAGTATGATATAGAAAAGCTTGTAAAAGACCTTCCCATAGAGTTAAATGTTTTTGATGTCCTATATTATAACGGAAATTCTCTAATTAAAACTCCGTTCAGGGAGAGAAGAAAGATTATAGAGAGAATTGTAAAACAGGAAAAATATAAAATAAGGCCCTCTCAATCAATAATAACCAGCGTCATTAGTGAAGCAGAGAAATTCTATAAGAAAGCGCTTGATTCTGGAGAAGAGGGTATAATGATGAAAAATTTGGATGCTCCTTATAAACCGGGCGCAAGAGTTGGATATGGAATAAAAATTAAACCAGTTGAAAATGAATTTGATCTAGTTATAGTTAAGGCAGAGTATGGCACAGGAAAAAGAGCCGGATGGTTAACTTCATACACTCTCGCCTGTAAAGATAAAGACAAACTATTAGAGGTGGGAAAATCCTCAACTGGCTTAAAGGAAAAAGAGGAGCTGGGGCTTTCATTTAAAGAGATGACGAAAGAGTTAAAACCATTAATACTTACAGATATTGGAAGAGAGGTAACTGTAAAACCAAAATTGATTGTAACTGTAGGTTATCAAAACATTCAGGAATCTCCAACATACGATTCTAGTTATGCACTAAGATTTCCAAGAGTAAAAAGATTAAGACCGGACAAATCAATTTTAGATATAGCCACACTAGATGAAATAAAGAGAGAATTTGAAAAATTGAAGAGGTGAATTATTAAATCTTCACATATTTTGGTGATTAGAGAATAATCGCACCAGCCTAAACTCCATAACCCATTTATTTAATCCTTTCAACGCTTAAAAAGACTTAAACAGCTATATGCAATTATTTGAATGGAATTAGTTATCAAAAATTTCTTGTATTTTACCTACGCCTTTAGGCGTAGGTTTGCTTGAAGTTTTTGAGACCAAAAAATCAGGAATTTTAGGGCACAGAAAATCTTCTGAAAGATTTTCTGCTGCAGGAAAAAAGACGTTGTGAAGCAACGTCCACTGCCTAAAAGCAGTAGTTTACTTTTTTTCTGTATTAAAATA
>CAYJSY010000120.1:0-2188 GCA_964372925.1 Candidatus Woesearchaeota archaeon | reverse complement strand
TCCTCTGCTTAAAAGCAGAGGTTTATTTTTGCTCTGTATCATAAAAGCTTATGTAATAATTTTCTTTATTATTTATCATTTTTGCTTCCTCGTATTCTTCTTCTGTTAAAAAAACTTTTTTAAAATTAAAATCTCTAAAGGATTTATTTATTTTTTTGAACTCTTCAATAGTTAAGTTATACCATAACTATTTCAACAAAAAACCAGAATAGTTTATTTTCGATTTAAATCTTTTTGTTTTTTCGAAAAAATCCTCTGCAAACTTCCAGAATGGCTCTTTAGTAATAGTATCTTCCTCCTTTTTTAACAGATTGATATATACACAAGGGTCAACATAATACTGTTCCACTTGATTATCAAAATTAGATGCTATTTAAATTTTAACTGGATGTAATAAATAATTAAGATTAGTTTAAATAAATTAGTTAATTAAATAATAATTTGAAGTGTTTTTTATTTATCGGGTTTTTTGGACCAAAAAATCAGGAATTTAGGGCGCAGAAAATTTGATTTCAACAAAGTTTAAAAACCTTTTAAGATTATCAATATTAACATGTCGTTTTATATCTATGATGTTGCTTTTTTGATTATATTTAGTTTATTTGTTGGAATTTTTCTTTATAAAAAAAGACATAATTTAAAGAGAGAGGGGGTGATGTATTTATATAGAACAAAGGTAGGTATAAGATTTATTAATTACGTTGGCAAGAAATATAAGAAAACTTTAGGTGTTCTTGGATTTATTGGGGTTATTTGCGGATATTTATTGATGATAGGAATGCTTTATTTTTTATATAATCTACTTTATATTTATCTGTTTAAGCCAGATATTGTAAGACAGATAAAAATTCCCCCACTGATACCCCTAATTCCCTATCTTCCAGAGGCATTCAAGATAGATTTTTTGCCTCCTTTTTATTTTACATACTGGATAATCTCAATAGCAGTTATAGCAATTTTTCATGAATTCGCACACGGGATAATTGCTAAAAGGTACGATGTTCCTATAATAACAACTGGTTTTGGTTTCTTAGGACCGTTTTTAGCCGCTTTTGTAGAGCCAGACGAAAAAAAAATGGTAAAAAAATCAAAATACCAGCAGATAGCTATTCTATCTGCCGGAGTTTTTACTAATCTAATTTTAGCAATAATATTCTTTTTATTACTATCCGTATTTTTCGTTTTAACTTATGCTCCTAGCGGGGCTATTTTTAATACCTATACCCCCGAAGTAATTAATGTAACGGGCATTAGTATGATAGATGGAAAAATTGTTGAAGGGGCTAATAAAGATAAACTATTAAAAATGATTAATCAGAATAATTTGACAGATGATCTAGTTTTGGGAAGCAATGGGAATAATATCAATCTCACAAAAATAATTGCAGATAATACAACTTATTATACTAATATTGAAAATTTTAAAATTCAGTTGAAACAAGGTGAAATGGTAGCAGTTTATCAGGACCTACCTGCAATTAATCTTGGGTTGAAAGGGGCTATAATAAAAATTAACGAGTATGAAATAAGAGAGTATGAAGATTTAGCAGATATAATGAAGAATTTTAAGCCTAAAGATGAAATTAAGATTACAACAAAATATTCTAAAAATGGAAAGAAAGAGATTTTAGAATATGATGTAGTGCTGGCAAAAGATGTTAATAGCGAGAGGGCGGTAATTGGCATAGGACTAATAGATTATAAGGAAAGAATTTTAGGAAAAATTGCGGACTTTTTTAATTTTTTTAAGAAACCTGGAACAAATTATGATCCTAGGTTTAATGTCGATTTGATAGTATTTATCTATAATTTGATATGGTGGCTGGCTTTGATTAATTTAAGTGTTGCGTTAGTTAATATGTGGCCTGTTGCTATTTTTGATGGAGGAAGAATGTTTTTCCTGACTATCTGGGTGATAACAGGAAGTGAGAGGTTAGGAAAGTTAGCATTTAAATTAATGACATATCTGATACTGGGAAGTTTGTTATTATTAATGTTTGGTTGGTTTAATGCGGTTTTTTGATGTTAATCAGAGGCTATGTTACCTAATAAATATTCCAAAGATTCCTTAAATTTTACTATGTCTCTAGAAGAATAAGCTTAATCACCTACTTTTTTTAAGTGTTCCGCCAACTAATCCTGCTTTGTTTTTTTGTTCTATTAACTTTCTTTCAATTTCTTTGTAATT
>CAYJSY010000119.1:0-2260 GCA_964372925.1 Candidatus Woesearchaeota archaeon | reverse complement strand
ATCACACTATCAGAAAAATCTGTGTTTTGTATTTTATTATATGATTCTTCTATAATATCAAGCATCTCTGAAAGAGTTGGATGTACCCTATTTAAATTTATTTTAATTGGAATGATAAATATAAGCAGAAGCTAAAACTTGCTGCCCTTGCATTCATCAGAAATAAGAGCATAAAAAAATATCCGGATGTATCAATTCCGCTGCAAGAGGCAGAGATTCTCATAAACAAAGAACTCAAAAAGCTTGATATTTGATAGAGAGGGGGAGTGGGGAAGAATACGTAGAAGTTTAAATTTACAAGTGGAAGGTTAGTGCTCCAAAACAGGACTTCTTTCTCGTATATGGGGAACAAGGATATTTGTCTTTTCCTCTCTCTTGTCGTCTGCAATACTAAACTGAATAGCTTCCATATTCCTAAAATTGATACTTTCCATTTTTATCTCTCTTATTTTCTGAACTTCTATCATTTTTGTGAGGATCTTCGAGAACACTTCAGAAACGTTAAGAATTTGCATCGCTACTAAAATACCATTTTCATCAAAATCCAGAATAAAGTTGCCCAGTTCTACAGCCCCCGAGGATTTTTTTCCTTCCAAGTAAACAAATAAATCATCGTTTTCCTGATCATAATCAAAGTTGAATTTTTTCATTTTACCCTATTGCCTTTTGCCAGTCCCGGTTTATTTTAATAATTGTTACTATAATAATCTTCGCATTTACTGTTAGAGCATATCTATGATATAAATGTTTAGAATATGCAAAATAACAATCATACTTTTCTTCACCTTTATATTTTGCTTCTTGTTTTTTAGCATAAACCAATCTAGCAGGATTGATAATATTCTCTTTGACTTCATCTACATCAACATCTCTTGTCAATGCCTGTAGTTCTGCATGATCTGTTATAATTATATCTGATTTCTTGTGTTTACTTAGTTTTTCCTTCAGTTCTTTTAATTCCATTACTCGGTTGAGAGATTACAGATTAAAATACTTTGTTACAATAATATTGGTAGTTTCTAATTTGAATTAATCTGATTACAAAAATTATTAAGGTCATATTTCTTGGGAGCATTACGAAAATAAATGAGATGCAGGATGAGCTTGGAAAATCAAGATGAATAGATTATTAATAGTGAGAGAAATTTGAAACAGCGAAAATGAGTTGGAAGAATATCAAAAATTGAAACAAACGCAAGAAGTTGACAAAGAACTTCTTGTAGACATAGCTGCAGGAATAAAAGATATTTTAATAGGAAACGTCGAAGAAGTCTAATTATATATCAAAATTTCCTTTCTTGGTGTTTTATGCCCTAAATCAAGAGTTAAAGGAATTGGTACATTAACCTCTTTATCTTCTTTCTTAAAGGTCATCATTAGCAATACATAAACATGATTTGTTTTATATGTAATCGACATTTTCATGCTTTGAATATTTCCTAATATTTCTCTAGATATACCTAAATTCTCGCTCGTGTCCATTATTTCAATACCACAAATAAGATTATCGTGATTCACGTCTAAAACAAACTCTCCGACATCTATAGAAGCTTTTACTTTATCTCCGTTAGAAATAAAGAAGATATCGTTTTCAGAGTCATAATCTATTGTTTTAATTTGTCTTGCCATTTCCTATCTGTATTCCAAACACTTATTACTTTTAAAACTTTTGTAATTGTAATTTCTACAATAATCACTAAGGAATATTTTCTACTCATTTTAAACCATAGCTTAAATCTATTCTCTTCTTTTCCTTGTTCAATCTTTTCTAATTTATGAATTTGAGAAAAAAAGCTTCTTACCATGCTCTCAGTTACAGGTCTTTCTTCGCTTCTCTTATAAAAATGAGAATCAAAAAAAATATCATTGTGATTTAATTTCTCAAGAAATTTCTTAACCTCTTTTAATTCCATTTTATTTATCTAAATCCTTTCGACCTTTTGAACTGCCTCTTTGGAAGAGATTTCACTCCCCAATCACCCCCTTTAAATCCGGCACAAATTCACTAAGATCCTGAAAATGCCCTCCAGACATTGCAGCTGTTGTAAACGAATAAATTGCTAGTGCAACATCAATCATTGATTGAGATAAAACATCTCTTTTTTTATAATATAATTCTTCTGATAGCTTGTTTAATTTTTTATTTACTTCCTTTTTATCTTTTGAGTTTGTATATTCATTAACTAACAAAAGTATTTCTTTTGCTTTTTCATTTTCATATTTTTTATCCATGAATTAAATTTGATTGTTCAATTTATAA
>CAYJSY010000118.1:0-2285 GCA_964372925.1 Candidatus Woesearchaeota archaeon | reverse complement strand
TGAAGGATCAGAAATTAGAAATTTCTGAGGGCGATGGTTTGTTTGAAAGTTTCTGGGCCAGAAAAACCATCCTGTCTTATCACCAACTTTAGTTTGTTTGTTGGGTTTTTGGGATAAAAAAAATTCATTCAGAAGAATTTTTTGTATAGAAAATTCCCCAGATTTTCTCGTGGCCCAAAATTGAAAACTGTATATACTAATACATAATTAATTTTATAAATTAATATTATATGTTTAATATATGGCTTCATTAATCGATGTAGCGAGAAAAGGTTTTAATATTTATTTTCGAGATTTTAATCTAGACGATTATTTAAGAAATGCTGAGGGTGAAGTTTCATACGAACCCCATAATAATGGATTTTATCTAAAAAATAAAGATGTTAGAATGGGTTATATATTAAATTCTTTTTGCTCAGAGAATAGCGTTAATTTATGGTTTCTTAAAACAAACCCAAAATTAGGTTTTTTCTCTAGTCACACAAACATGAAAAAAATTCCTGAATGTTTAATTTGTGATGATATAACTCTTCATACAGGGTCTACGAGCGCTTTTTCTTTTCCTTTAGATGATAGAGTGGTTGGAAATACGATTATTATTAAAGGTCTTGATATTGATCCATATCCTACAAATCCTCCTAAAATTGAACAAGAATGGTTTGAGGAAGGAACAGAATTGATTAGATATGCGGCAGAAAAATATAATTTAAAAAGTTTTTATAAAAAATATGCCAGAGAATTTTTAGGAGAAAAAACTTTTTTGGAAAGAATTCTATCTTCATTTTCATCTTGGAAAAACAAAAGAATAACTTTATAAACAATCTTCCTCAAGTTCTTTTATCAGAAATTTTATACAATAAATATAACAAAATATCCTCAAATATTTTATGAAAAAAATAAAAAAAACAGAGATAGATTTAAAAGAAACCTCTGAGAAAGTAAAAAGTCTGACTGAAGAATTAAAGGAAAGGCTGACAGAAGATTTTGAAAAATCAGTAAAGAAAAAAGAGAGAGGGATAGAAGATTTATCAGATGAAGAAATACAAAAGATTTCTGAAAGTATAACTAAAAAAGAGGTTGATGAAGAAAAAAAATCTATAAAAGAAAAAATTAAAGAAGAAACCTTAATACCTCTAGAAGATTATATTAAATGCGCCATACATCTAGGAACAAAGGTAATTTCCCCTCATATGAGGAAATTTGTTTATAAAAGGAGAGCAGATGGTCTTGCTGTTATTAATACTATATTAATTGATCAAAAATTAAGAGAAGCTATTGATTTTTTGTCTAAGTATGAAACAGAAAAAATTTATTTATGTTGCAGAAGAGAGGCCGGATGGAAAGCAGCAGAGGAATTTAATAAAGCCACGGGCATAAAGGTTTTTACAAAAAAATATTCTCCAGGAATAACTACTAATTTAGTGCTAGAGGATTTTTTTGAATCAGAATTAACAATAATATGCGACCCCTGGATAGACAAAAATGCATTAAACGATACTATAAAATTAAAAAAGCCAATAATTTCGCTTTGCGACACTAATAATTTTACCAAAGGGATTACTAAAATAATTCCATGCAATAATAAATCCGGAAAATCTATAGGTTGTGTTTTGTATATTTTAGCTAAAGAATATTGTAAATTAAAGGGGAAGGATTTTAACGCAAAATTAGAAAATTTTACTGGAAAGTTGGAGTAAAAAATTTATTTTTTTAATGTTTTAACACCATCTCATCTCCTAATTTTAATCCAATATCTTCTGCAACGCCCGCATTAACTTCTAAGACATATAAACTTTTAATCATTCCATCTGGCCCATATATCTGACAGATTTCTGTTTTGCATGGAAGAGTTTTATGTGAAATAAATACAATCTTAAAGTTTTTATCAATCCATATAATATCTAATGGGATTTTGGTATTCTTCATCCAAAAATAATGCTGGCCTTCCAGTTCGTAAATAAAAAGCATTCCTTGATTCGCATTAAGATTATCTCTAAACATTAATCCTCTAATTCTCTCATCATGATTATCAGCAATTTCAACTTCAAAACAGGCTTCATTAAAACAAATGGTCTTTTTTTCTTTTGTTTTATAGCTAATAAATATAACAAGTAAGATTAATAAAATAATTAATAATACCGACAATAATTTATTCGTTTTCATTTTTAATCTTATTTTAGATATGCTGGGAATTTGGAGTAGTTATTTTTTGAATTTAGTCATTTTATTAATCATAAAGTCCTTGTGTCTTACCATGCCCTAAAGGGCATGGTTTGTCTGGACTT
>CAYJSY010000117.1:0-2289 GCA_964372925.1 Candidatus Woesearchaeota archaeon | reverse complement strand
TTCATATTTTATATTATCAAAATTAAAGAATTCAAAAAATTCTCTCAAAATTATTTTTTCTGCTTTAATATCAATTAATTCATGAAATATATATTCTGTAAAGCAATAAGTGCACACAAAAGCACGATTTTTTTTACACTTAATACACTCTACTCCGTAATTTGTGATTCTGCTATTTATTTTTTTTAAGTATTTGCTTACTCTTGGTTGCAATTCTTCTCTTAAGTTAGGATATAAAGTTAGCCAAGCTTCTATTTCCTCTGCTAAACAAAACGGACATAGAGGATTTACAATAGCTTTGTTGCAAATCTCACACATATCCTGTACATCATTAAAGTAAAAATTTTCCGATAACATTTTAATAACTGCATTCAATTTTGTTTTTTTACAAAATTAAATAAAATAGTTAATAACTGAATAAATCTCTGAAATAAGAGAATTATAAATAGGCTCACTAAAGAATTCTGATTTACATATTTCTCTTTTTAATTTCATACTATAATCAATCATAGCTAATATATAAATTTTTACCTTGCAAATAATAATTTTTTAGTGGCGACATATTAAATTAACCTAATTTTTTTAAAGATAAACTTTAAAAACCTAATTATTTTATTATATAAAAGATGGTTGTTAATTATATTGCTGTTTTGCTCGCATCAATTGCTTCAATGATAGTAGGAAGTTTATGGTACTCTCCTTTATTATTTGGAAATTTATGGACAAAATTGCAGGGGTTTACTAAGAGAGATATTGAAAAAGTTAAAAACAAAGGCATGAAAAAACTTTATTTAATCTCTTTTATTTCTAATTTAATTATGGCTTATGTTCTAGCTTATTTTATAGGTTCTGTTGGAATAAGCGGATTTTTTGATGGAGCAATTATAGGTTTTATGGCCTGGATAGGATTCGTTGCAACAATAATGATTAACAGAGTTTTATGGGAAAACAAACCAGTCGAACTTTATTTACTAAATATACTATATCATCTAGTCTCTTTAATAATAATGGGTGGAATTTTAGGATATTTTTATTAATACAGCATAAAGATATCTAACATATTTTCAGCATAGCCTCAATCAGAAAATCTCTGTATACCTCTATTTAAAATTTATTTATAAATATTTTCAGCCGTAATATTTCACTATCCTGACTTTTTCTGTAAAATATTAAAAATTTTTCTCCTACGCTTTCAGAGAATCTACATCCTCTCCAAGATTTCAATTCTCTTTTCTAATGCGGGATGAGTAGAAAATAAATTTTCTATTTTTCTTTTAAATGGATCGCTGATAAATAATGGCGCTATAGCCTTGCTATAGTTATGCTTCTCTTTTAAAGAAAAATGCTCGCCCTGTATTTTTTTTAGTGCTTTTATAAGGCCTGTTGGAGATCTTGTAAATTTAACTCCTGAAGCATCTGCACTATACTCTCTTTTTCTGGATATTGCAAATTGGATTAAACTTACTACAATAGGAGCGAGTATAGCTAAGATTACGCCGATTAAAATAAAAATTAAATTTACCTTCCTGTCACTATCAGATGAAACCCGCCCATAAAACAAGCTTCTCAAAAATATTTCTGAAATTATTGCTATCATTCCAACAAGAACCGCTGTTAGAGTCATAAATCTTATATCGTAATTGGCTATATGACTCATCTCATGAGCTAAAACTCCTTCTAATTCAGGTTTATCTAATTTTTTTAAAGCGCCCGTTGTAACACAAATTACCGCATTTTTTGGATCTCTCCCAGAAGCAAACGCATTAATGTTACTGCTTTCCATTAAATAAAGTTTGGGTTTTGGCAGTCCTGATGCTATGCTTAATCCCTCAACAGATCTATGATACTGTCTATATTCTGATTCAGAGGCAGGTTTAGCATTTACAGAAGCCAGAGCAATTTTATGAGAGTTATAATAACCAAACCATATATAAAAAACCGAGATTATTATAGAAAAAATCATTATGATTGTAAAATAATTTGGTCCCGCTACCAAGCCTACTACATACCCTAATAAAACAAAAACAAGTATTATAGAGATTAGTAAAATAAATGATTTAAATTTGTTTCTTGAAATTTGATCGTGAAAAGAGATTCTTTCCATTTTTATCTAAATTAATCTGAGTTTTTAAAATTTTGTAATTCAGAAAAACTTAAAAAAAGATAGTTTAGAAAAACTTAAAACGGATTTGCATATTTTTTTCTGATTTTTATTTAGAAATATCTGCAGGAGAGAATAAAAAATAAAAAAAAGAAATAATTTTTTTATTTACTCTAAATTCAGGCAAC
>CAYJSY010000116.1:0-2308 GCA_964372925.1 Candidatus Woesearchaeota archaeon | reverse complement strand
TAAAAATACAAATCTGAAAGATTTGTCCTCTGCTTAAAAGCAGAGGTTTATTTTTACTCTGTATCAGAAAAACCCTTTTGCCTTACCCCCAACTAAAGTTGGTTGTTTGTTGAGTTTTGGGATACAAGAAAATTCATTCAGAAGAATTTTCTGTGCAGAAAATGCACTACATTTTCTTGTAATCCAAAATTGAAAACTGTATATACTACATAATAAATTATCTAGTTTTCAATTTATGGACATTAAAAATTAATAATTTGTACTCCCTAATTTTATGCGTAACAAAAGAGCTGACATCTATTTGAAAGTGTAATTAACCTCATTTTAATTATCAAGTAATATGAATACTATACCCTGTTTCAATAACCTAAATTAATTAAATTAGTATTAATCCCACTATTCACAAATTCAAATACTAAATATCTTAAAATTACTAAATCCCTGATGTCTCATCTCTTCCGCTTGAATATTCCTAATCTCAGAATGAGTCGGCCCTTTTTTGCATCTATTTAACAATTCTTCAACTTCTTTATTTTTCCCCTCCATAACAACCTCAATTTTTCCATCATTCAAATTTCTAACAAAGCCTCTAACATCTAGCTTATCAGCATTATCTTTAATAAATTGCCTGAAAAAAACTCCCTGAACTATGCCTTCGATTATAACTTTAAGAGTTTTCATTTTAAATTCTATATCTATATAAAAAAGCTAATATTTAAATTTTTTAGGTATTTTTAAACTTTTAGCAATTATTATGAAAGCCCCATAAATCAGAAAAACCCTCCTGTCTTGCTACCAACTAAAGCTGGTTATTTGTTTGGTTTTTGGGATACAAAAAATTATTCTGAATGAATTTTTTACACAGAAAACGCACTACATTTTCTTGTGATCCAAAATTGAAAACTGTATATACTACATAATAAATTATCTAGTTTTCAATTTATGGACATAATAAAAAACTAGATTAATTTAAAATAATCCTATAATAAATTTGAAAAATTATATCTTAATTTTTTACTGACTATTAAATCCCATTTTTCCTCTAATAAATAAAAATTATTGAGAAGCCTCATAATAATCTTTTTTAACAATGAATTCTGGTTCGCCGCTTGATTCATAAGCCTTCGCTAATTTTATTGCAGAATCAAGATATTCAGGATCATTAACTGAAATTTTATTTTCAGTAGTAAATAAAATGACAGATATAGGAATATTAAACGGGCTATCTGGTTCTTGTAGATTAATAATACAATCTAAAGTATTTAAAATCTTAAATTCTTCTCCAAAAACCTCTTTAGCAATTTTTATTAGCTTACTTTCTCTCTCTTTCTTAGTATTTTCTTTAGCACTTCTCCCAATAATCTTAACCATTATTTAACACAAAAAATAAACTTTAAAAATATTATTATAGTTGATTATATTATCCAGATAATTATCAAATAATTTTTGATGCCTTACTACTCTATAAAAATCATAATCCTCTTAAATCCAATTCATTATGTATAATAACAAAAACTTGAGAGGCAAAATATTCTTTTTTTCCAACAGAAACTTTTTCATATTTTTTAACCTCTTTTTTAGGTAGCCCCTCATGATCTCCAATTACAAAAACGCAATTTTTTAATTTTTCACTATCAATATTTCTTATATTATCTCCGCGAGGATCTAAAATAAATACCTGTTTTTCTTTTTCTAACTCATCTATCAATTTTTTAAAACTTTTTTTCTCAATAAAACCCCCTGGAAAAACCTCTATTTTTTTCTCGCCCTTACATTTATACAACATCCTTTTTATTAGCCCGCCAATATCTTTTTTGCTTATAGGCATTTCTGGATTAAAAATAAATTCAAGATGTCTAGGAGGATTTGGGGGCCCGTTAAAAATTAAATGCAAGTCAACATCGTCTCTTAGTTTATTGCTTAAATGAAGAGCATGTATAATAACATTGAAAACAATATCCATTCTTCCGGCTTTCATCGGATCGTCCCAATTTCCAGAAGTTCTGGCTTTTTGCGAATAATAAATAAATTCTCTCATGTCTATAAATTGAAACCAGATATTTTAGTATGTGGTTTCTTTAAATTTACTTGTTTCAATTTTGGATCACAAGAAAATTGTTGAAACTCAATTTTCTGCATCCCAAAAAATCCGAACAAACAACCAACTTTAGATGGCGGTAAAATACAAGGATTTTTTGATAATCTAATTGTTTATTATATAATATAGACTATAAAAATTTAGAGTATATATTAATTACTTATTATCAAGAGGATATTATTTCTGGATAACACAAAGTCCAAAAAACCG
>CAYJSY010000115.1:0-2317 GCA_964372925.1 Candidatus Woesearchaeota archaeon | reverse complement strand
ATTAAAAATTAAATTAATAATTTATACTCCTTAATTTTATTTTTAATAAAAGAGCTACACTCTACTTGAAAGTGTAGTTAATGCTAAATTTAATAAATTTCTGATAGAATATGAAGAGCGTTCCATAAAATAAGTATTAAAAACACTTAAATAATATTACTTCCTACATCATTTATGGGAAAAAATAAAAAAATAGAAAGGATAATTGAAAAACAATTGGAATTAATCAGGCCAAGCAGGGAAGAAATTAGTAAGATAGGAATAATTAGCAAAAATTTTATAGAAAAACTGGAAAAAAAATTAAAAGAGAAAAAAATAAAGGCGGAAGTTTTTATAGGGGGCAGTTTTGCTAAAAATACACTTGTAAAAAAAGATGTTTATGATATAGATATTTTTGTTAGATTTGATCCTAGTTACAAAAATTTATCCTATTTATTAAAAAGAGTCCTACCAAAATCAAAAAAAATTCACGGTTCAAGAGATTACTATCAAATAAAAGAAAATAATTTAATAACGGAGATCATTCCAGTAATAAAAATTTTGAAACCGGAAAAGGCAGTTAACGTTACTGATTTAAGTTATTTTCATGTAAATTATATTTTAAAAAAAATAAAAAAAAATAAAAAATTAGCCAATGAAATTATATTAGCAAAGGCATTTGTTAATGCGCAAAATTGTTATGGTGCAGAAAGTTATATAAAAGGATTTTCTGGATATGCTTTAGAATTATTAATGTGCCATTATAAAACCTTCCTTTCTTTTATAAAAGAAATTTCTAAATTAAATAAAAAATTAGTTATTGATGATGAAAATTTTTATAAAAATTCATTAGAAGAATTAAATAAATCAAAAACTTATTCTCCGATAGTTTTAATAGACCCTACTTTTAAAGAAAGAAACGCCCTATCTAGTTTATCTAATGAAACTTTTTATAAGTTTAAAGAAGCATGTAAAAATTTTTTGAAGTTCCCAAGCTCTAAATTTTTTATTAAAAATTCTGTTTTTGACAATTTTAAAAAATATAGAAATGTAAAGATTGTTAAAATCAAAACAAATAAACAGCCAGGAGATATAGCAGGAACTAAAAGCAAGAAGTTTTTTGATTTTTTAATTTTTAGATTAAAAAAAGAATTTGAAGTTAAAAAATCCGGGTTTGAATATAATGAATATTCAAATAGCGCTGAAATTTATCTGGTATTATCAAGGAAAAAACAGATTATTGTTAAGGGTCCTCCAATATTTTTGTTAAAAAATTTAGATAAATTTAAGAAAATTCATCCAAAAACATTTATTAAAAATAAATTTGCCTATGCAAAAATAAGACCTAATCTTAATTTTAATGAGTGGTTTAAATATTTTTTAAAAAAAGATAGGAAAATTATTAGTGATATGAGTGTGAGAGAAATAAAATTGAAGAAAGGATGTTTATGAATTAATCCTTATGCCCATAAATTGAAAACTACATAATTTATTATGTAGTAGTATACACAGTTTTCAATTTTGGATCATCTTTTTGTTATCATTTTCCTTATCTCAAAAATTAACTCTTCATAGCCTGCTCAAACATGTAAGAAAGAGTTGATGCGAAAAAAGGAGTGTTAAGCCATACTGCTATATCTTCTTCAGAATTATTGTTAGATATTATAAATAATAATTGTTCATTGTCTGAAATAAAACATTTAGTGTCAAAATTAATATGTATGGCTTTAATTTTAAGCTTATTGTTTATCTTATTAATTTCTTTTTCATCTCCTGATAGTGAAATTTTAATCTTAATGCCGTTATTTTTTAATCTTTCTAAAATAGTTGAGAAAAATTTTAATTTTGATTGAAACTCTTGTACAGAAGTAGATATAATTACCTCTTTTTTTGCATTTTCTAGTATCGCTTTAATATGATTATAGATTGTTGATTTTCCTTTTAGTGAGCCTGAAATGTCTTCCCGTCTAACTGGTTTTATTCCAATAGTATATAAATTTTTTAGTTCCTGGAACTCTTCCTTATTTTTTAATTTTTCTATAGTTTCGACTTTTTCATTAGCGCTTTTTAAAACATTTGACTTTAGTTTTTCTACAATTATCTCTGGTTTTACTGCTATGTATTTAACTGGCTTGCCAAGTTTCATTATTCCGAATCCCTCTTTTTCCAAACCCTCTAACACATCGTAAGTTCTGCTTCTTGGAACTCCAGAAATCTCTGCAATCTCTCCGGCACTTGCAATTCCTTTTCCAAGCAAGGCTAACCAGACTTTAGTCTCGTAAATATTCAAGTTAAAGTAATCCTTAACTCTATTTATTAGTTCTTGTTTTATTATCAT
>CAYJSY010000114.1:0-2422 GCA_964372925.1 Candidatus Woesearchaeota archaeon | reverse complement strand
AAAATCCTTTTGCTCACACTTTAGTGTGGAGTATAAAACCGAAGGTTTTGTGATTTACTAAAAGTCCTTTCTCTCGGGATTCGAAGCATTAAAGACGATAAGTTTTTGATCAAATACCTGAATTATTTATGTTGCTTTATGCAACATAAAATAGCCCCGCCAGGATTCGAACCTGGGTTCAAGGCTCCAAAGGCCTCGAGATTTGACCGCTATCTTACGGGGCTTTTTAATTGACCCATTAATTAAATATTATAAAAATCACAATATTTAAAAACCTTCTTCTTAATAATCTATCATGCTAAAAAAGGAACTAAAAAAACCCGCCTGGTTGAAATATACCGAAGAAGAAGTAAAAGCGATAGTATTAAAATTAGCCAATAAAGGGCTTACCTCCGAAAAAATCGGTTTAATAATGAAAGACCAGTATGGGATACCCTCTGTCAGGTTATATGAGCTAAAAATAAAAAGAATTTTGAAAGATAAGTTTATCGAACCAACACTTATTAATTTAGAAAAAAAAGTTGGAAGGATAAACGCTCACTTTAAAAAGAATAAACACGACAAGAAGTCAGAAAGAGCTTTGGTAATAACCTCTGCTAAACTTAAAAAAAGACAAGACTATAAAAAAGAATAATTTTTATTAAGAAATTCTAAATATCTTATAAATTTTTTTACTATCAATCTATTATCATACCTATTTAACGAAATTAATCTAAAGTTTTTAATAAGTATGAACAAATATCAATAATCCCTAACTTATTTATCATAAAAATTATTATAGAGATTACTTTTAAGCATAAAAATACCAAAAAATATATCATAAGAAAAAAAATAAACTTTACAAAGTCCATTTTATCTTCCTAAAACCAGAGAAAGCCTCTCAAATTTTCTTGGCCGAGAAAATTTTTTACCATAAAATTTTCTCCGGAGTCCAAACATATACAAAATTTTGATAAAAAATAATTTCTAAATAACAGTAAAAAATTTTGGACACAAAAAAGGAGTAAAAGCAAGTATTTACTCACAAGTTAAATATTTATTTCATAATCTTTTTAAATCATAATTTCTAGTAATAATCTAGTTTAAATAAATTTTCAAAAAAGAGGAATGTTAGCCTATATAAAAGATTTTTCAAGTAAATTTATCAAAAAGATAGAAAATAAAAAAGTCTTTATAGTGAGCCATTTTGATACTGACGGCATAACTTCTGCAGCAATCATGTCAAAAACTATTGAAAGGCTCGGCAATCAATTTTCTACTAAAATAATAAAACAGCTGAATAAAGAGGAAATTGATTCTTTTCCAAATGATAGGATAATTATTATGTTGGATTTAGGCTCTGGAAGCTTAAACTTATTGTCTAGTTGCGAAAAAGAGATATTCATAATAGATCACCATGAAATAAGGGATATGCCAAAAAACATCAATATACTGAACCCTCATTTAATAAATTCTGAAAATCTTTGTTCAGCAGAGTTAACATATCTTGTTTCTAAAGAAATTTCAGAAGATAATAAGTCATTAGCCAATCTTGCTATTTTAGGTATGATGGGAGATTTAATGGAAAATAGAATCAATAAAATAAGAGAGAATATAATAAAAGAATCTGGAGTTAAAATAAAAAAAGGATTGCTTATCTATCCTTCGACAAGACCCTTAGACAGATCACTAGAGTATAGTTCAAGGCCATTTATTCCAGGAATTACTGGGAATAGTAAGGGAGTATTACAAGTGTTAAAAGAAGCCGGAATTGAAAAAATTGGAAAGAGATATAAGGCTTTAATCGATTTGAATGAAAAAGAAATGAAAGACCTCATAACAGCAATAATGGTAAGACTATCGCCAAAAGACATATCAAGCTATGTAGGTAATTTATATTTATTGAAATTATTTAATAAGATAGAAGACGCTAGAGAGATATCTGCTATAATAAACGCATGTAGCCGGATGGATCGTTCAGAAATTGCGCTATTGCTATGTTTAGGAAACACTCAAGCGAGAAAAAAAGCAGAAAGACTCTATATTAAATATAAACAACAGATACTTTCTGGATTGAGATATATAGAAAGCAATGAAAATTTATATGGTAAGGGATATGCCATAATAAATGCAAAAGAGAGTATAAAAGACACCATAATAGGGACTCTAGCTTCAATACTATCTTTTTCTTCTGCTTATGAAAATGGCACAATAATTATAGTGATGGCAAGAAATCATAAATATATTAAAGTTTCTTCAAGAGTTGTCGGCAGAGAGTGCTCTATAAATCTTAAGGATTTAATGGATTTTGCAGTCGAAAATTTGGGCAGTGGAGATTCTGGAGGACATAAACAAGCAGCCGGCTGCACTATAAAAATTGAAGACGAAAAAAAGTTTATAGATATTATTCAGAGAAAATTAGAGTACGAGACAATTAGGGTTT
>CAYJSY010000113.1:0-2451 GCA_964372925.1 Candidatus Woesearchaeota archaeon | reverse complement strand
AAAATGAAAGTCTTATTAATAGCCCCGAATTATCTGAAGGTGTATAGTTATGTTTCTGAAGAGGCGACTATGATTTTGCCTCCTTTAGGATTAGCTTATATCGCTAGTTATTTAAGAGCAAATGGGGTTGAGATACAAGTTCTAGATTTTGCTGCTTTGCGTTCTAATAATGAACTTGAGAGAGAATTAATTGGCAAGAGCAAGGCAGATTTAGTTGCTATGGCTGCTACAACAAATACAGTTATGGAATCTTATAATTTAGCGAAAATAACAAAACAAGTTCTGCCAAATGCAAAAATTGCTGTTGGCGGACCTCATCCTACAATGGAACCTGTAAGAACTTTACAAGAATGCTCTGAAATAGATTATTGTGTGATAAGCGAAGCAGAAGAAACAATGCTGGAATTAGTAAAAACTTTAGAATATGGAAAACCTATTAATACAATACTTGGTTTATCTTATAGAGATGATAAAAATAATAATGAAATTAAAGTTAATCCAGCAAGGCCTTTAATACATGACTTAGATAGTTTACCTTTTCCTGCAAGAGATTTACTTCCATTAAAAAAATACTGGACTCCTGGTGTAAGAAGATATCCTTTCGCGACAATTATGACAAGTCGTGGCTGCCCTTACAGTTGTACTTTTTGCAGTAATTTTAAAACTCAGGGAAAACAGTTTAGATTTAGAAGCCCAGAAAATGTTCTAGCTGAGATAGATGAACTAGTAAATAAATATGGTGTAAAGGAAATTAATATTATAGACGATAATTTCACCTTTCTTCCTAAAAGAGTTAAAGAAATTTGCGATTTATTAATAAAAAGAAAATATGATTTAGAGTTAAAAACTGGAAATGGAATAAGATCAGACAGAGTTTCTCTGCCAATGTTAAAGCACATGAAAAAAGCCGGATTTTATTTAGTTGCATTCGGAATTGAATCTGGAAATCCGGAAATATTAAAGAAAATGAGAAAGGGGGAGACAAAGGAACAATTAAGAAATTCAGTTAAGTGGGCTAAGCAAGCTGGTTTAATAACAGAAGGATTTTTTATGTTTGGAAATGAAGGAGAGGGCAGAGAAGAAATGCTAGACACAATAGAATTTGCTAAAGAACTTGATTTGAATATAGCACAATTCCAGGTTTATACCCCTGTCCCAGGAAGCCCCTATTATGAAAAGATAGCAAAAGAAGGCAAGGTATTTTCAACAAAATGGGAAGATTTTAATGCCTTCAATGAACCTTTGTTTGAATATGGAGAAAGTAAATATGATTTAATGATTGAAATGCAGAGAAGAGCTTATAGAGAATATTATTTCAGACCCAAAATGATTGTAAAGAAATTATTAGAAGTTAGAAATTTAAAGCAGTTTCATGCTTATGTTAAGGCTGGTTTGGCTGTTGCAAAGATGAGTGTGGGTAAGGCGACGTAATACTTAAAAAATATGAGATATAAAGTTGATTAAAAATAAATTAAAATTAAGTAAGATGGTTGAATAAATTCCTAAATGTATTAAAAGAATAAGATTTTTATTTTTTGAAGTATCTTTTATTATCATTATATTTTTTGTTGCAACACCAATAATTTATTTTTTGATTTTTCTCAAATTTGGACCATATCCTTATCGGATCACACTTAATTTTGTATTAAGCTTATTTGTTGTTCTGATTTTATTATATACACGTGATGGATTAATAAAAAATAAAAGATGGTCTTATTATCTATCTCTTATCTTTGGAGTATTTTTATTTATGGGTCCATTACTTTACCAATTTTATGACTTTACTTATCCCTAGATAATTATCGTTTATTTTTTTATATTATCAATACCAGGAATAATCATTATTTATTATCTCTTATTTAATAAAGAAACAAAATAATATCTCGGCGTTAGTAAAGCGAGCTAATTATTTTTTGAATGCTTTAAAAATTCTTTCTTCAGCGTTTTTTATTGAACTTTCTGTGCCGTACAAATATCCTTGTACTTTCCCCTCGATTTCAAATTTTACACAAACTGATTCTGGTAACATAAAATAAACACCATAATATGCTCCTATTCCTGTTATTTTTTCTGATACTAATTCCGCATTCTTTATCCTGCCCATCAAATCCATTATAGGCATTTGAATATGTAGAATGTTTCTGTCTTCTCCATATACTTTCCTTATTAATTCTCCGCGCGAATTATCAAAAAATTGAATTTTCATTTTTAAGATGAAATAAATTACTTATTAAACATTATTGAAATATAAGCTATATTTCACTCCCCAATCATCTCCTGCAATCATTAAAAATCAAAGAGAGCCTAGACAGAATAATAAAGTAGAAACCTTTAAATATCACTTAATACTAATTAATATTATATGGTAAAACTCCTCACAAACAGGGAACAGGAAATAATAAAGAAGAAGATGGACGGACGCAGTTTGACTCAGAATGAATCAAATATTTT
>CAYJSY010000112.1:0-2567 GCA_964372925.1 Candidatus Woesearchaeota archaeon | reverse complement strand
CTAAAGAAAACCAACGATCTTAGTCATTGGGGAATGTCATTTTTCATTCAATACAATATCCACATCTATCAAACAGAACTTTTCTGAATTTCTTCAAAGTTAATAAAAAAGGGCAAATTTAAATTTATATCATTTAAAGATTCTGTTCTTTCTGAGAATTCCTGAATTCCTACTCCTATAACTTCATCAGTTTCTTGATTCTTGAAAATAGTTATACCTTCGGATATATCTTCTCCATAATTTGCTACCGGTTCTCCTGCAAAAATCGTGAGATAATCTCCTTCTCTATCATAATAAATTCTCATTTTTCCTTTCATTTTCCTAATTATGCATTTTTTATTGATCTGACAAAATGTGCTGTTAATACACATCCCTCTCCATTTAAATATTTAACTATAACTCTAATATTTTTCTTTCAGTTTTTTATATTTGAAATATCTAAATAAATAATTTTTATTTTTCTCTTCGATTGTAATAACTTTTTTAGGTTTAGTTAAGGTTTGTATTATCTCATCTATCTCAACCCCTGGATGATTTTGCCTAATGTGACTAAATCTCTCTTTGGTTAATCTTATTTTTCTTCCTGTCTTATCTTTTATTTCAAGAATATTCATTTTAAATCTCCAGCAAAAAAAGGCAATAATTTAGCTTCTGCTTTTCTCAAATGTTCATGAAATGTTTGAGGCGAGACCTTCAGTATTTTTGCAAGTTTTATTAGATTAATTTTTCTTGGGAATTTATAATAACCGTTGCTCATGGCAATTTCAAATGCTTTTTTTTGTTTTTCTGATAGAATTGGAAATATTTTTGGAAAATAAATTTCTTTAAGATCTCCTTTACTTAATTGTAACAAGGTAAAATCATGTAATTTTTTATCCCATTTCTCTATTTCTGTAATAAGTTGCTCTAGTATTTCTCTAGTCCAAGAAGCAACATTCCAATACTCATAGCCCTCTTTGATAACAACGGGTGAGGGCATATAGAGTTCAGGATTATATAACAGTTCGTAAAATTTTTCTTCTTCTGCTATTAAAGTGAGGATTCTATTTTCTTCTTTTTCAAATTCTATTACTTTTTCATGTTTTTTTAACTCTATAGAGAACTTTTTAGTTTCTTTTTCATCTCCTTCTAAAACATGAACACTTAAAATAAATATTTTATTTCCTTTCTTGTATCTATCAACCGGATACATATAATCGATAACTTCATACTTTTCAGTAAGTGGTGTATAAACAATATCCGTATTCTTAACCTTAAATTTCAGGTTCCACATATAATTATAATAAAGGAAATATATAAATATCTTTTTGTTTTTAATAATTAATGGCGATATGTTTTGTAGAAAGTAAATTGGTTTATATGTAGAAACTATACGAGTAACCATGACACTAAAAAAACTTAAAAAATTTCTTAAAAAACTTGAAAAACAGGGCATTATTACAAAAAAACCGCATCCAATTTATCCCTTTTTGCTTTTTATTATTTCATTAATAATATTATTAATAGCATATCAGACAAATGATTATAAAAACGATTTATTATTAAAATTTCTTCTAATACTAACAATTATAAATTTTATTTTTTCAGTTACTCATTTAATTGTTGTTAGTTTTTTGGAAAATTAAATTTTGCACTAACTTTAACAATAAAATCTTTTGCAACTAAAACATATTTTTTAAGATCGTCTAAACTTATAGTATTAGTGCCAAGATTAGCAGATAGAATGACTATTCTATCGTTTCTAAAAAATTCCACTGCACTTTCTTTATGCTTCTGGTTTATTTCAATAATTTCTTTTATTTTTTTTATTTGTTCGTTTAATAAATGGTATTCCTTGGCTATTTTTGAAAAGGCTTCAAAATTATTTTTATTACTAATATTTTCGTAAATTAATACCGAATTAATAGAGTTTATGATTGAAGCGTAAATCTCATCAAATATTTTTAATAAAAGTTTTTTCTCACGAATGAGTGGAAAAGTAACATAAGCCATGTGGTCCGCTATTTGCAAGTGTCTTATAGCTTCTTTTAGATTTTTTTGAAATTCTTCCATCTTATTGTTAAAGTATATTTGAATAGCTGTTGATCAGTGGCTCTATAATCTCTATTTAATCACTAAAAAACTTATAAAAACTATATAATAATAAGGATAAAATTGTTAATAAAATTTTCCATATTGTTTATAAAAAATAAATCTGTATTTTCTTGTTAAAATATCCGAATTTCATATGTTTATAAAATATAGTTAAAGATAGCATATGAAATTCGGAGCATATTAGGTAGTATATACAGTTTTCAATTTTGGATCACAAGAAAATCTCCTGGATTTTCTGTGCAGAAAATTCTTCTAAATGAATTTTCTGTATCCCAAAAACCCAACGAACAACCGACTTTAGTGGTAAGACTGAGGGTTTTTCTGATAATAAGATAGCCCTAACATTCCTGTCTAAAAATTTTTAAAAAAACGCGCTTTTTACACTCGCGGACAACAAAAAAAGTTTTTCTGATACAGAAAAAAAGTAAACCTCTGCTTTTAAGCAGAGGACGTCGCAATGAAGGCGACGTCTT
>CAYJSY010000111.1:0-2581 GCA_964372925.1 Candidatus Woesearchaeota archaeon | reverse complement strand
CGAAAAAAGTTTCTGATTATAACCTTATAATAAAAAAATTGTAAAAATCCATCACTTTAAAAACCCCTATTGATTGGTAATAAGATGATCGAAGAGTTAATTCAAAATAACCCTAGAATTTCTATTATTATTATCTCTTTTATTGCCACTTTTTTTCTTACTATAGTTAGATATTTTATGACTGACAGAGATAAAATGAGGGAGATTAAAGAGAGGCAAAAAAAATTGAGGCTGGAAATGAAGCAGTTTAAGAATAATCCAGAAAAGATGATGGAGATAAATAAAAAAATGTTGGAAGATATGCCAGAACAGATGAAACAGTCATTTAAACCAATGTTAATAACTCTAATTCCTCTGTTAATCCTCTTAAAATGGTTATTGGCAGTTTATTCCCTAACCGAAATTTCTTCAAGCTGGATATGGTGGTATATAATATCCAGTATTCTATTCGGTATAATTTTAAGTAAGATATTTGGGTTGCAGTAATAATTTAAGTTTAGTTTCAATAAGCTGACTGGCTCATTCAGAAAGCTGTATTATTTGTGGGCTTATCCAAAGATGATTTCTTAAGCTGATTATTGCTTTTGATAATCTTTTTGGTTCAATCTTTTTTATTTTTCCATCATCTGGATCAATAATCTCATAGAAATCTCCAATTCTCTTATTTACAATTATGAAGTGTGGATAATGATATTTGTGATATAAGCCCCATTCTTTTTTCCAAGTATAAAATCTATCAATATAGAGTATTATTGGTTTTTCAATAATTCTATCAATCATCTTTAAGTTTATTTTTTCATTAATTAGAGAAATTTGTTTGGGCAATTTCATCCTTTTTACAAAATCAAAAAATATTTTTGAATCCGCATACCAATTTATTCTTACATTAAAATCCTTAACTAATTTTTCCAGATGCCCTCTTGCAATATTTTCTCTTTCGTATTTTAATGAAAATATTAGTAGTTCAATTTCATATTTGTTAGAAATTTTTTGATTTCTTGATTTCTCTAATAATATCATTAAACATTTTGCCAAACAAGTTTCTGGATGTTTTTGTTTAAAATCCATAATAATGATTTAATAATTGCTTTCTTTATTAACTTATAGTCAGCTATTTATTCTCATCTATTATCTCTTCAATAATTTTGGAGAATCCACTATTATTTACAATTCTAGCTAAAACGCCTCCTGCATCTCCACTTATTCCTCCCACATAATTAATTTCCTTTAATAAGCTCTTTATAGAATGATCCTCATAATTTGGAATTTGTAAATCTGATAATGATTCCATGTATTCTCTTGTTGGAACTAATGGCGCTTTTGGGTATTCTCTTTTATAAAGACCATACTTTTCTGCTCTTCTTCCTAATTCAAAAGCTAAAGCTAATACCTTCATTAATTTTTGATCTTTATGTTTCTTCCCTTGTTCTGGAAGTGGAATATGTCCGACATATCTTAATACCATTTTCTTCTTAGGAAAATTGTTTAATCATAAATTGTATAAAAGCTATTTTAAATTTTATTATGATTAAAAGCCAATTTCTTTTTTTAAATGTTCTAACTTATCAAAACTTACTTTTAATCTATCAGGTAATTCTGCCTCGCTTTTTTTTGTTCTATTTATTGCTTCAGATATAATTTTTCGATAATTTATTGACTCTTCTAATAAATAATTTCCTAGACCTCTATAATTTGATTGCGGTTTTCCATTTCCACTTAAATTTTCTGCTTTTTCTAGGCAATGTTTGGCAGTTCTTTCATAAGAAATTGCTGCATTTTTTAAACAACTATGATCCATCATCTTAATCAAGTTACATCTTTCATCTACAGAAAAATATTTTCTTATAAGAGCATCATCAATATCATTAATCATTACAACTGCAGCATCATTCCATCTTTCTGAGACATTATATTTCTTTCCAAAATATGCACGTTCAACTTTCAACATTTGTATTATCCAATCTATCATACTCTAAAGTTGTAATATTAGTTATATATTATTTTAGGTAATTATGTCTTAATAAATCGAAATATTTATAAATATGCCTTAATTTTTCTATTTATATAATCTGAAAATGCCAGTTAAAACAAAATTAAGCTCTCGCACATTAGATGATAAAGATAAAAAGATTTTAATGATCCTCCAAGAAAATGGAAGAGAACAATTAAAATCAATTGCTGGCAAGGTTAATCTCTCTATTGATAGCGTTCATAAAAGAATTAAAGAGATGAGGAAAAAGGGAATCTTTCATTCTGGAATTTTTATTAATCCTCGTGTAATTGGTTTTCCACTAATTATAGACATTAAGATAAAATTAAGGAATATAAATGATGATAAAAAAAAGAAGTTTATTGATTATTTAGTTTGTCATCCCAAAATTATTGAGTTATTGTCTATAATGGGAGATTTTGATCTAACTTGTGTCATAATTGCGAAAGATACTAAGGAATTAGATGAAACCTCTATGCAAATTAGACAGAAATATAGCGAGATAATTGATGATTGGAAATCTGTTTTAATTCTTAAAACCCATAAGTTTGAGTATTATGATCTAACTTAAGTTAGTTTTTTAGCGTGAAG
>CAYJSY010000110.1:0-2617 GCA_964372925.1 Candidatus Woesearchaeota archaeon | reverse complement strand
GAACATTACTTTAGCCTCTTACTACACAAAATTGTTACCACTTATTAGTTTATATTAACCGAAAGGTTTATAAGCTCTTTAATATTAATTAGATTATGATAGAATCAGGAGAAATTAAACAATATTTAAAAGAATTTGCTGAAACTTATCCAAACTTAGTAACTGAAAGATTAATCAGGGGAAGCAAAGTCAAAAAAAGCTCCGGATTGGAATATGAGATTGATGATTGCGATATAGATAAGAAATTGGGTTCATTTCCAGATGGTGCGGTCCCCTACGGCCCAATACACAAGCATTTAAAAGGTTCTATGTCAGAAATTCTAAAATTATTTAACGGTAATTCAGTTATCCCATTTTCAAAAACATATGAATTAGGAGTTGGAGAGTGTCTGGAAAAAGCCATTCTAGTCCAGTTATCTGCTCAAAGAGACCGAGAGGCTTTTTTAATAATTGGCGCTCTTTCTCAAGATGAAAATGTTGGAGTAGACTGTCATGCATATAATGTTGTTTTCAAAGATGAAAAGCCTTTTTTAGTTGACGCAGAAAATCCAGTAAATAAATATTCGAGCGGGAAAATAATACTTCCTTATATTGCTCCAATTTCAGGAATAATGAATGAAAGATATCCTGAATTTGAGGTTCCAGAAGAATGGAAATTTGGTAGAGCTTATCTTCTCTTCTAATTCATTTAGCTTTTTTAAACTCTTCCCTATACTTTTCTAAATCTTTTTGAATCTTAGAAATAGCATCTTGAAGCGCTTTTTTTGCTGTCTTGCCCTCGGTTTTTATTTTTAGTATTAATGGCTTTGAGTAATGTTCTTTTCTCCACGCACCTAATTTAACACCGCCGTCTTTATTCAAATAAACCCTGACTATTTCTGCAACAGTCTGATTATCTATTTCTATTTCTAGATTATTTTTTTCCTCTGTTAAAACTTTAATATGCATTTTATTTACTATATAATATTTAGATATTAATTCAAGAAAAATAAGGTTTTTAAAGCTGTTGTTTATTTTAAATTTAGAAGGCACAAGAAATATTATGATTTAGGATGGTGCAAAAAGTTACTAACACACACTAAAAAACTATTAAATTTGTAGGACAAGCACATCTTGTTTTAATGATTGTATTTTCTTGATTATAAATTAATTTTATTTATTACATAGAAATTTATTAAATTAACAATTATGCCGGATTACATTCATCTCCAAATATTCTTCTTTCTTGCGAAATGCCATAAAGAATTAAGCATTATGAAAGGATATAAAATTAGGTAAAAAATTAGGTAAAATGGTATGTTCATAATATTCTCTCTCTTTTTTATATTTTCATTTAAAACTGACATTATCAAAAGTATAAAAACTAACCCAAACAAAAAAAGCACTATTCCGAGATAATTTAAAATACTCGGAGTTATATAAAATTCTTCTAGAGTTATTAACGGAGTGTTAGCTACTATAGAATATCTTGCTAATAAATAATTTGATATGATCCTTGTAGCCAAAAGATAAAAAAATATAGACAAGCCAACTAATCCTAAAAATAAATTTATGATAAAAAAAGGGATTATAAATAAACCAAGCATGCCTTTTCTCCCGATAACCTTCCAGTATTTTTTAATGCATTGCAATCCTCCAATATTCCATCTTCTTCTCTGTCTCCACCACGCCATTATTTTATCAGGGGCCTGACTTGAAACACTTGTGCTTAAACTCATCTTCCTATCCCACCCATTATAAGCCAGATGCCAGGTTGCCTCAATATCCTGCGTCATATTTGACTCATCAAAACCGCCGATATCGTCTAGTGCTTTCTTTCTATATAGAGCTAGAGGTCCGGGAGTTACATAAATTGAGTCAACATACTCAAGTAACTTTCTTCCAAATGAGATAGCAATATACTCTATAGCCTGTATCTTTTCCCAAAATTTATCTCTGTTTCTTACAAGAACCGGGCAGGTTACTGCGCCGACTTTTTCATCATCAAAAAACCCAACCATTTTTTTTAAGCTGTCTCTGGCAGGAAAAGAGTCAGCATCAACAACCGCTATTAATTCACTTTTTGCAACTCTCAAACCGACATTTTGCGAGGCAGCAGCACTTCCAAGATTTTTCTTATTATTGATAAGTTTTAGTTTTGGATATTCATTCAAAAGAGAGCCAATAACCTCTTTTGTGTTGTCAGTAGAACCATCATTAACAAATATTACCTCCTGTATATTATCATAGTCAATTGAAAAAATATGTCTTATAGAATCTTTAACTGTCTTTCCTTCATTATATGCCGGGACAACAAAACTAACAGAATAGTTTTTTTTTGGAGTTGGATAATCAAAAAATCTTTTTTTATTTCTTAAATATAAAATTATGAAAAAACTTAGCATATATAACGAAATGAACATATATACTAGATAAACATAAGGAAGGAATTCCATTTTAATTAGAACAAATAACTGTTTTTTAATATTGTTGTTATAAAATGCCATTTGTTAAAAGAATGATGCGGCCATCATCAAACTAGATAAATTTACTATATCAGAAACTTTTTTCTTTTATCATCGTCTAAAACTTCAAAATGTAATTTTGAAGGATCAGAAATTTCTGAGGGCGATGGTTT
>CAYJSY010000109.1:0-2672 GCA_964372925.1 Candidatus Woesearchaeota archaeon | reverse complement strand
AATCCTTCAAAATTACATTTTGAAGTTTTAGGCGATGGTAAAACGAAAAAAGTTTATGATATTATCAATTTTTTAAAAAGCATTTCTTCTTTTTTAATCATTTTAATATTAAGAGGTTTTTTAATCTGATTATATTTGATATCAAAGCTAAATTGGCTGGCTATCTTTTCTGATGATAAAGGCATAAAAGGCCACAATAATATTGCTATAGCTTTAATTGAATCTATAAGTTCGTATAAAACTTTTTTCTTTTTAGTTTCCCAAGGCTTTTCTTTTTGAACATACTCATTACAAAGGTCAATAAAAGCGAAAATTTCGTTTAAAGCTTTATCAAATTCAAAATTATCCATTAAATTATCAATTTTTTTTAGATTTAATCTGTTTAATAAATAATTATTAGTTTTTTCTATTCCGTATTTTTCTGCTAAAGCCGAAACTCTGCTTACTAAATTGCCCAGTTTATCAGCTAACTCGTTATTATTTTTTTTTATCAGCTCTTTTTCAGAAAAATCACCATCTTCTCCAAAAACAAAATTTCTGCAAACATAGTATCTTAGGGCGTCTGACCCGTATTTTTTTACAAGTTCTAATGGAGATATAGAATTTCCAAGAGATTTGGAAATTTTTTGTTTATTAAAAGTCAAAAAGCCATTTATTAGAATTGTTTTAGCTGGTTCAATTCCGGCAGAAAACAACATGGCAGGCCATATAACGCAGTGAAACCAGCTATTATCAGTACCCAATATTTCTACATCTGCAGGCCAGAATTTTTGAAATTTTTTATTATCCGGCCAGCCAATACCGGTAATATAATTTAATAAAGCCTCATACCAAACATAGACAACATATTTATTATCCAGAGGAAATTCTATACCCCAAGACATATTTTTCTTTAGCCTTGTAATGTTTAAATCCTTTAGACCCTCTTTAACTCTGTTTATTATTTCTTGCCTTCGGGATAGAGGCATAATACATCTTTTATTTTCTTCATAAAATTTTAATAATTTTTTTTGATAGTTGCTTAATCTAAAAAAATAAGCCTCTTCATTCAATTCTTTTATTTCTTTTTTAGGATGAAACTTACACTTTCCATTTATCAAATCTTTTTTGGTTATATAAGATTCACACCCTTCACAATACAGCCCCTTATACTCTCCTTTATAGATGTCTTTATTTTTATTAACCCTATTGATAAATTCCTTAGAATTCTTTTCATGATCTTTATCGGTTGTTCTTATAAACCTATCAAATTTTATATTAAGAGATTTCCAAGACTCTTCAAATCTTGGAGCCATTTTGTCTACAAATTCTTTAGGAGTTTTTTCTTCTCCTTGAGCCGCTTTTGCTATTTTTTGCCCATGTTCATCAGTGCCCGTCAAAAAAAATACCTCATACTCTTTAAGCTTATGCCATCTTGCTAGTACATCTGCTATAATTTTTTGATAAGCATGCCCTACATGGGGATCTGAATTTACATAATCAATAGCCGTTGTTATATAAAATTTTTTTTGTTTGTTCATAATATTAGGTTATATAAAACATAAATTAATAAAGTTAACTATAACTGTCTGATTTAATCGAATGCTTCTTTAGTTGCTACCTATTTCTAAATAATATGTCTTTCAATTTATAGGCATAAGAAAAAAATAATTTGCAAAACAACATTCACTCCTTAAAAGCTGTTAAGTTTTTTCTGTATTACAAAACTTCAACATCAAAAACATAGTGATCTATTTTTGGTCCGTAACTTTTAACTTTTTTAGCTAATAACAATTTTACATCAAAATTATTTTTATTAGCCTGTTTTCTTATATAACTCAAAATTTTTTCTACCTCTTTTTTTTCATTTCCAACAACTATCAATCCTTCATAGTGTAAAACCCCTCCCCTCTTTATAATTTTAAAGGCATATGGCAAAAATTTTTTTGGGGGCGGCAAATATCCCATTATGATTCTATTAGCTTTTATTGATCTTTTGACTAGTTTTTCTATCTCTTTTTTACAATCTCCATTTATAGCTATTACATTATGAACATGATTTATTTTTATGTTTTCTTTTAAAAAATTAAATGAAGTGGGATTTAATTCAATAGAATAAATTTTTTCTGCTTTAGTTAATTTTGCTATAGGAATTGTAAAATAACCAATGCCTGCAAACATATCGACGATTATTTCATTTTTCTTGACTTGTTTAGTTATTCTTATCTTCTCGCTTAAATTTCCTTTTGAGAACATAATTTTTTTTACATCAAATCTGTATTTACATCCATTTTCTATATGAGTTGTTATAGTATTATTATTTCCTGCAATAATTTCTATTCTAGGCTCTCTAAACTTTCCTTTAACGGGTCCAAAATTATTGCACACAACATCTACATTAAATAAGTTTAAAACAACTTTTCCTATTTTTTTCTTATAGCCGTTAAGTTCTTTTAATAATTTTAAAATTATTATCCCTCCTATTCTTTGAAATCCGCTAGGCAATTTATCTAAATATTTTTCAGGAATTTTTTCTTTCAGTTTTTCTTTCAATAAATCTTTAAATTTCATGAGAAAAATAACATAAGTCTGTTTATTAAGTTATTTGTATTTTTATGTTATTTAAATTGGAATGTTAGTTTAAACTAGAATGAATCTGTTAATTTTATCTTATGACCATAAATTGAAAACTA
>CAYJSY010000108.1:0-2690 GCA_964372925.1 Candidatus Woesearchaeota archaeon | reverse complement strand
TGTCTTATCACCAACTTTAGTTGGGTTTTTGGGATGCAAGAAAATTCATTCAGAAGAATTTTTTGTACAGAAAATGTAGCACATTTTCTTGTGATCCAAAATTGAAAACTGTATATACTACCTAATAAATTATGTAGTTTTCAATTTATGGACATAAAAACCTTTCGAAAAGTTTAGTGAAAAATTTATGTCTTTCACTAAATAGTAAGCGATAAAATCTGGAAATACTAAAGTCATTGACTATAAAGTATATACTAAAAATGCTTTTATTTTGCGCAAACTAGGAAATATCAACCTCCTTGACTATAAATAGTAATAAATTGCTTATTGCCCAAAATCAGCATATATCTTATGATAATTTAAATCCAAAAAATCAGATTTTAAATATCATTGTTTTAACTCGGAAATAAAAAAACTTTGATTTTTCTGTCTGTAAAGAACTATTTTAGTAAATGCTATTTGGATAATACCAAAAGATTAACTATTGAACAATCTTATAAATTTAAAAATATATAAATTAGATTGTTTATTAAACAACAAAAAAAGTATAATAAAAATTAAAAATTTTGAACTAAAAAAGATAAATTAATTATCTTTTTTTCTTTTTTTTCTTTTTTCCGCCTCTAGCCATCTTAGCTTCGCAGACATTGCCACCAGAATCTATATAATAAAGGTAGCCAGGTTTTCTTTTAACTACCCCTTTTGCAATAACTTTTCCCATTTTTAGAATTTTGCGACCTCCTTTTTTTTAACCTTCAAAATTTTTTGAATTCAGAAATAAAAATATCTCCGAAAAATTTTATAATGAAAATATGTTAAGCTAGTATTTAAATCTTTCTGATTTTTTAATTATTTTTGAAAAAATTTTAAATTCTTTGCAATTTTGTGGAATTTCCATAACTCCATCTGATTTTTTATTATTGCTTATAAAAAATTTCCAGGGGGTTGCAAACTTAATACAGCTTATCTTATTTTTATTGAACCAGATTATTATAAATGGAACACAAAAAAATGAGTGCAAAGAAATTTTTTTTGGCTTATTGAATTTGAAAAAAAGCGGCATTGAATTATTTTTGAACATCAAACCTATAATTTTTGATAATAAAGTTTTACATTCTTTAACTTCAATAGTATAAATTTTATCTTTTATTTTAAATTTTTTAAAAGCCATGGTTTTTAAAATTAATGTATTTTTTGTATTCTATCTCGATGTTTTTATTACAAACATAATCATGATGCCTAAATCCTCCTCCGAAACTTTTAGGTATGTGCATTAGTTCGTGAATTATTGTTTTTAATTTTTCTTCTTCTAAAAGTCTATCAAATCTCTTTGAAATAAATTCTATAACATAAAATCCTTTTCTATTCAAAGCAAGTTGCATGGCTTTTCCTAGTGCATGACAACGCGCTATAGTATTTCTGCTTGAACTTCCAAAACTTCTTATACAAACGACAGACTCTAATTTAACATACGGGAATAAAATTGTAGATATTTCGTTTAAAATATTTTGTAAATCTGAAGCTAATTCATATTTTATTGACATTTTTATATTTATTAGCAATTCCTAATAAATGTTTCCATACTTTTCTATACTATTCTATTCTTTATTCTCCAATATTGATTTTTTCTTTGTTTTTTTGATTCTTTAGGATAAGAACAAGGTCAATATCACGATTATTTTTTTCCTTTCTTTTGATAGTGTCAACTATTTCAATTTTTCTGCAATAATTATTACTTATTGTTTAAAACAAAATCTAATAAAGCCATTCTAATATAAAGTCCATTTTCTGCCTGTCTAAAATAGGCGACTCTTTTATCATTTTTTTCTGTTTCAAAAGAAAGCTGAATTTCTTCAAGATGTGGGAGAGGATGCAGGATTCTTGAATTTTCTTTTATTAGATTAAGATTATCATTATTTATTACATACTGCCCTCTCGTTTTTTCATAAATCTCCTGGTTCATTCTTTCTTTTTGTGTCCTGGTCATATAAATAACATCTATTTTTGAAAGAATTTTGTTTAAATCGTCTTCTTCCTTAAATTTTACATCTTTTTTGATTAGATACTCTTTTATATCTTCCCTCATACCCAATTCTTTTGGGGAGACAAAAAATAATTCATTGTTTTTAAACTTTGATAGTAAGTAACATAAAGATCTAACGGTTCTTCCATTTAATAAATCTCCAACAATGGCTACTTTTAATTCGTTCAGTTTTAAAATTTCTTTATGAATAGTATATAAATCAAGAAGAGCCTGAGTTGGATGCTGGCCTCTTCCGTCTCCTGCATTAATAATAGGAACCTCGGTTAATTCTGAGGCTTTTTTAGCGGCGTTTTCCTCGTTATGCCTTAAAACAATAATATCACAATAATTATCTAAAACTCTTATAGTATCTTCTAAACTCTCGCCTTTTGCAACTGAAGAAAAAATTCTTGCGTTTTCTGTTCCTATAACTCCGCCTCCGAGTTTTAGCATGGCTGATTCAAAGCTTAGCCGAGTTCTGGTACTCTCTTCATAAAACAAAGAGGCCATAATTTTATTGTCCAAACCCCTCATTTTTTCCCTTAATTTTATTTTTTTCTTATAAAAATCAGCCATATCAAACAACTGAAAGAGAATGTCTGAAGAAAACTGCTGAGATTCTATAATGTGTCTCATATTTAAAAAAAAGAAAGGGGATTTAAAAATA
>CAYJSY010000107.1:0-2709 GCA_964372925.1 Candidatus Woesearchaeota archaeon | reverse complement strand
TTATATCTTTAAACTTGTCTCTTATCTCTCTAGTTATTTTAAGTAGTTGTCCTTGTGTTTCTACCTCAAATTCAATTTCTATATCCCATCCACCTACAATTCTAATAGCCCCTACAATATTAACATTTGTTCTAATATAGTTAATTAACTCCATTTCTTTTTTCTCAGTTATATTTTGGAATTTAATTAAGGCCTTATATCCTCTATAATTGGTTTTATCTAAATGTATTAAAGGTTTATATCCTTGAATAATCTCCTTTTTCTGAAGTTCTTTTATCCTTAAAATAATTGTATTAGGGCTTATTTTTATTTTGTCTGCAATTTCAGCAGCATTTATCCTAGCATTTTCTGAAATCAAATTTAAAATTTTAAGATCTGTTTCATCTAATTTTTTTATTTTATTTTCTATTTTTCCAATAAAATAAAGCGGTTGATTAATAACTCTGGTTTTTTTGATGAAATAATCTCTTCCAAAGTATATTACCTCAATTATTGTAAGAACATCATAATTTTGAACCTGACCTGGAAATTTATTTTTAAAATTCCTCATTAATTCACTATACTGAACTATATTTTTGGCCATAAAATTGACTAACAAATCTCCTCTTCCTCCACAATCAACTAACCATAAAACATTTCCACGCTTCATTAAATATTCAATAATCTCTTTATGCTTTTTATCTGTAATGTTAGTTAAACGGATTAAAGTTCTATAAATTGTATATCCAAGATTTGCAATATTTATTATACTATAATAACCTCCAATAACTCTTCTTTTTTCAAGAGAGTTCATTCTATAACTAATAACTTGTTGTGAAGTTTTAAGTTTCTTAGCTATTTTTGACAAAGATTGTCTAGCATTACTTTCTAATTCTGATATTAATTTTAGATCAAATGCGTCTAGTTTATTAACTTCCATTTTTGTAAAAATGCTTATTAGTTTATAAATCTTGCGTTTTTACAAAAAAATATGGAAGAAAGTTTTAAATACCTCATATTATAATTACTTTATAGGAGTTAAATGAAAATTAAAGAAACAAAATGAAACATGAATTAGATGCAAAACAAGTAGAAAGAATTTGTGATATATTAAGAAATGCTGATCTTAATCTTATTTCTGCAGAAACATATGAAATGAAAAAATTATGGAATCCAGAAGATGTTAAATCTATAGATTATAAATTCCAAAAAAACCCTAGAATCAATCTTAAAAGTGATTACATTCCTCATCGTTGGGGAGATATTTACCAATACACTTTAACTTTATCTGAAGATGATAACAACTGTATAGGCAAGTATGAAAGCATGAATGGTAGTATTCATGGAGGTGCGAATCCTAGTTATATTCATCTTTGTTTAGCATATACTTTTAAAAATATAGCAGAAAGGATAACGCTTCCTATTAGAGAAAAAAGCTATAGGGAATCAGAAGCTGCTAAAGAAAAAAATGATCAAAAAAATAAACAAGAACTAGAAGAGATAATTAAAGCTTTAATTTAATAAGAAAAGAAAAATGAAAAAAACAAATAAACCAAAACAAATAGAACAAATTGAACCTTGGTATAGATTAGTATCGCCTCTAACCGGATTAAAAGAAAGAGGTGGAGATGGATTTATAATTGAAGGACGTTCACAAATACTTTATAATCCTCTAAGAAACGAAAATATTAATATCTCAGCTCCTATATTTTATCAAGGAGAAAAGTTTGAAATAAATAGAGGAGGCTATGTTGGCAATGGAGATAAAGTTTGTTGTAGTGGAAGATTAGTTGATAAAGGATTATTTGTAGATACAAATATTTTTTACCTTTCTAAAGATTATATAACTAATTTATTTAGAAACTTTTATTTTGGTGATAAAGATGGAAAATTAAATGGTCCATTTGAAAATTCAGAATCATTTTGTCGCATTAGATATGATAACTTAACTAGAAACACTAAAAGTTATTATAGTGTATTCAGAGGGTTACCAGAAGATTATTTCTTACTTTCAACATTAAAAGAACAACATTGGAAATATCCAAATCTTATTGTGATTATAGACAAAGAAAATGTAAAAATAGCAGGAAGAGGAGATAAAGATATAGAATCACTTGAAAAAATGCTAATTGGAAATGAAAAATTAAAAAGTTTCTTTGAAAAATGTAACCCACAACTTTTGATGGAAATAGATAAGAGTAAAGATATTTTAAATAGTTTTGGAGTTAAATAAAACTTTTTCTAATCTAAAACCCAAAAATATAAAAAGGTCTAAAGCTTTTAGAATATATTAAATACTTATAAGTAGTAACAATAGAAAGATTTAAATACTATTTTTGTATATATGAGGTTATGGAGAATACTATATTTATTCCAGCAAGAAATCATCAAGGATTGTATAAAGAAACTTCTAGACAGAAGTCTAATATGGATAAGGCTTGGGAATTGACAAAGGGCATATTAAATAATTTAGTCACTTATTCTGAAGTGGGTTATGACAAATATCAGATATCCAATAAACCGCTTGTTTCGTTTAATTATATGGGTTGTAGAGCTATTGTTTTAAATGGATTAGACTTATGTACACTTGGACATATTCTACCTCAAGAGCCACATGAAAATTTTATTGATAAGATGGTTAGTGAAATGAATTTGGCCCCAACATCTTTAATGGCAGTTGTCCTTGGCGGTTATAATCCCAAAGCTATTTCAGAATATCTTACTACTATT
>CAYJSY010000106.1:0-2714 GCA_964372925.1 Candidatus Woesearchaeota archaeon | reverse complement strand
TATCAGAAACTTTTTTCGTTTTACCATCGCCTAAAACTTCAAAATTACATTTTGAAGGATCAGAAATTTCTGAGGGCGATGGTTTGTTTGAAAGTTTCTGAGCCAGAAAAAAAGACGTTGCGAAGCAACGTCCACTGCCTAAAGGCAATTATTTTTTTTCTGTATCAAGATTCTTGAAAGTACACAAATAAAAATGCTCCATTAAAAATCAGAACTTTAAATGAGATATGAAATAAAGCTCATAAATCAATAAAAATTGTTAATAAAATAATAACAGATTCGGGTTTTTTAAATTATGAGAAATTTTTGAATTTGATATTCTTACTCCTTACAAACCAATAATTCTGTCTCAATTTTTCCAGAAATAAAAGAACCAATAGGAATCGGATGGCTTCCTCCAACAATAGAGCTGCAATTTATGAAATTTCCCCTTTCTATTGATAAAATTTCCTCTTTTTGTTTATTTTCATCGTCACTAGAAAAATAAATATCTAAATTATAAGCTTTATTTACATTACTATCTTCAATTACTAAACCTTTATCTAAAATTTCTTTAAAATTAGTTTCCAGCTCTTTACAAACATCTCTTCCATCCAGACATTTTCTATAATCTCCTATTTTGTCTTTATAACACTCTTTAATTAAATCTTGTACATCTCTATATTGCGGAATATAATTAACTGCACAATCTGTTGTATGATGCATGGCAGATATTAAAAGATTCGAAACTTCAACGCTTGTCTCCTTATTTATATCATTTTTTCCAAGTGATAGTGAAAGAAAAACAACTCCTATCACACTAACTATCAAAACTATTAAAACAAATCCTGCAATTTCTTGTTGCGAGCGTTTTGGCGAGGGAATTGTTTTATTTAATAGCGAGACAAAATGCGAGTCAGAGCGTTTTGACTCTGACGATCTTAAAAAATTAACGAAAGAGTCAAAAGGCGATTTAACTCTTTTATTTCTTATTGTTTTTCTCATGTTTTTAATTCAGTACCGGCAATTATTTTTGCAATCTCGCAGCTATCATAAGTATAATCATTCTCAAACTTTTTTCTGCATAAAACTATAAAACTTGAAATAGCTCTCTCATCTCTGACTTTCTTATCATAAATTTTAAAAATATTGCAGTCAGGATAACTTGATTTAGTGCATTCTACCAACTTATCTTCATCCATTCCAAAACCACTAAAAGTAACTATCTTTAAACTGCTAAAAGGCCAGAAATTCTGATAAACTGTCCTATTAGTTAAAGCCACTAGTTTATCTCCGTCAATACAATTCGTTTTGTCTATACATCCAAATTCAGGGGAATCTGCTAGGTTAATTATAGAAGATTGTGTCCTTTCCTCTGCAATTTTACTAGCCTCCTCTTTAATATTAGAGTATGCTATTGATAAAGCAAACAAACCGACTAACAAAAAAAACAGGAAAACTGCAACTAACATAAATGACATTTCTTGTATGCTTAACTGCGCATTTTTCAGTCCGATAATTTTTGAAAATTTAGCAATAAATTTCAAATTGGAGTTAGACTGTTTTAATTTCATGCTTTTATTTTTCATTATAATAAATTTTGCAGTTTGATATCTGATTTATTGAATCGATTTCTTGAATATTATTGTATAGTCCAATTAGCTCTCTTGAATTGTTAATATCTCCTAAAACCTCTTTTAATTTCCCTGCTATGTTTGACTGGCACCCGACTCTTTCGACAATTTTAATTTTTTCAATGTAAATGCTAGCTAACTCATCAAATCTTTTTTTCATTCTTTTAACATTGCATTCATAAATGTCAGGAGAGGAAAGAATAGCTCCGTAAATTAAATTCCCGACATAATAAACTTTTTTCCCATATTTTTTATTTAAAACAAAATTTTGGTCTTCATAAACTTTAATATCGCAATTTTTTCTCTCCTTGAAACATACAGTTATTCCCTGACATTTCGCTGTTTCATTTACAAAGACAATTTTTTTCAAGTTTAATCCTTCCAGACTTTCCCGGACTTCTTCAGAAGAATCATAAAAACAATAGTTATTTGAGCTTAAAATTATAATATCATTAATTTTAAATGGCATAAAAAAGGGTTTTGAAAAAACATAAACATTCTTTCCTTCAATAACATTATCACTAAAAATATACTTGTCTTTAATGCTTATTTTTTGTCCTTTTTCTCCATAAGTCTCTCCAAAAGTTTGCTCTGAAAAAGCTATCGTCTGTTTTCCAAAAATTCCATTATCATCGCACTCTAAAAAAATTTTTGATTTTTTTTGGAACGAAATTTCATGGGCTATACCGCTCGCTAATCCTGTTTCCAGTGGATCAAATAAACTAATTAAGCTTGCAGCAGTCTCTGTATAAATTATCTGTTCACTTGTTCTGATGAATTTCCCCGCTGCAAAAATAGCAAAAAATAAAATAAATCCTCCTGCAACAATTGCAAAAATCCAGTTAAATGGCATGGCTATTGCTTTTTTATTAGTCATTTTGATATTCATGTAAATATTTTTTAATTAAAAACTTCTTGTATTTTACCTACGCCTAAAGGCGTAGGTTTGTTTGAAGTTTTTGAGACCAAAAAATTCCTTTCAGGAATTTTAGGGCACAGAAAATCTTCTGAAAGATTTTCTGCTGCAGGAAAAAAGACGTCGCCTTCATTGCGACGTCCTCTGCTTAAAAGCAGAGGTTTACTTTTTTCCCGTATCAGAAA
>CAYJSY010000105.1:0-2722 GCA_964372925.1 Candidatus Woesearchaeota archaeon | reverse complement strand
CATAAATTTAAAGAGTTTGGAGTTCATATCCTCTATGACTATCTGGTTAAATTAAAATTATTATTATTAATTAGAAAGCGTATCTAATCTATCAAGATAAGTCTTGCTCTATAAGTTATTAGTTGTAAATTAAAATTAATAAAAAATTATAAAGGCTTATTTATTAAATATAATAATAAGGCCCCTATAGTTTAATGGATAGAACTCTGGCTTGCGGAGCCGGCAATCGAGGTTCGAATCCTCGTGGGGGCGTGATGAAATTGCAGAGCAATTTCATATTATCAGGAATTTAATCATTCAAGCAATTCCTTGTTTGGTTCGAATGGAGCAAAATAATTTTGACAAATTAATTATAAAACAATAAAATACTTTTGTGAGGAGGTGGGGGCGTTTATACTTAGGATTAAATCTTTTAGATAAACCTTATTACCTTTTTAATAATAAAAAATCATAATACAGAAAAACACAACAATTAAATAATAAATTACTATATAATAAAATGGATAAAGACATCAAAGAATTATCTGTCGATGAGCTAGAGAAGATGCTTATCTCTAGATACGGAAATATTCCAACTGTCAAAGAAAAATATGAAGCTTATGAGTTTTTAAAGAAAAAAACAGGTATCAATGAGAGATTCTTATCGGAAGAGAGCTATAGAAAAAATATAGAAAAAATATTAGAATCTCTAAATCTCTAACTATCTAATGTGCTGTTAAGTAAACGTCTGGAAATTTAAACAAAAAAATTAACTTTTCTTGACAACCAACTTATTGTCTTTAATTTCTACATCCAATTCTTGCCCCTCTTTCCATTTCAATTCTTCTATAATATTTGGCGGGATAACTAAAACCCATTTAGCATATTCTACATCGCCGACTTTTCTAGAGAGTTGTTTTTGCAGTTTCATAGTATAAAGTAGAGCTGACTTATATTTAAAATTTTAGGTACCAACTGTAAAGTAGTTAATTAGGTACCGAAAGATATATAAACCGTAGGTACCTAATGATAGTATGAAAATTGAGATTAAATATAAACATTGAAAGAGTCAAAATTTTAGAAGAGAAAGAACTAAGAAAACCTATAATCGAGGAAATATACAAAAGTGTTATCGCAAAGATTGTCACAAATTCTTTACAAATGACGATGGTTTTTACAGAATGAGAAATAAACCAGAGGTTATTACAATGTCAATTGACATATATGTTTCTAATTTGTCAAGTAGAAAAATGAGAAATCGGCTAAAAAGACATCTTAATCATAAAATTAGTCGTGTTTCTGTTTTAGAATGGGTTAGAAGATATACCTTAAAAGTCCAGAAATTCATAGAAAAATTAGATTACAATCTTGATGATAGTTTCTATGCTGATTAGACAATGATTAACAGAGAGGGTAAATTGGATAGATTTTGGTGCTGTCTTGATTTGGATACTTGTTTAATTACAGGAGTTCATTACAGCTTATCTACTAATCCTGTTGAAGCTCAAGAATTTTTAAAGAAGGCGATAAGCAAAGGAAAACCTAAATATATTCAAACTGATGCAGGAGTTTTCTACTCGAAAGCGTTTAGAAAACTATTTTACTCTAATAAGATTGGGGGTTTAACAGTCGAGCATAAAATACAAGATTATCAAACAACACGAATTCATAATTATAGAATTGAAACTATGTTCATGAAACTTAAAGATAGAGTTCTTGATTTTAGAGGATTAAAAGTTCTCTGATATGTTCCTATTTTAATGATTGCTATTGTCATTCAACATAATTTTATAGAAAATCATTCAAATACTAATGAAGTTCATTCTGAAAGAGCAGGAGCAAACTTAGAACTAGGGGAAAATAGATGGTTGGATTTAATTAGATTATCTTCTATTCATTAGTCTTAGTAAATTATTGGGATAAAAATCTATTCCATAATCTTCTATTATTTGAATCAATTCATAATCTTCTATCAAACTAAATTTACTTCTAAGTTCAATAATAAATTTCTGTAAATCCTTTGCGTCAGTAGGTTGAATCTCTATGTCAAGATTCCACTTGCCGAGTAGTTTGGTATTTGCAAGAATTCCATTTCTATTTTGAATAAAATTGAATAATTCTTTTTCCTGCTCAATTTTTGCATGATTATATTTAATAAATATTTTATAAGACAATCTATTAAAATGTTTAAAATCAACCATCATTTTATAACCAGCGATAATGTCTAGTTTTTCTAAATTTTTAATACGGTATTTAACAGAATTTCTTGTAAGATTTACATTTCTACCAATTTCTTCATAAAAAACCCTTGAGTTAGATTTTATTATACTCAATATTTTTTTATCTATTTCATCTATTTCAACAAAATTTTCTTTTTTAAAAATAGAAATTTTTTTGCGAGTGTTCTGTTTATCTAAAAAGTATCCATAATCATATAACACTAATTCTAAAAGAGGGAATATATCATAGCTATATATTACTTTTTTATTTTTTCCTAAAATTTGATTAAACGTCTTATCGAACTCATTAGCATTGTAAGCCCATATATCTGCGATTATATCGAAAGAGCCAGAAACAAACGCAACCCAAAAAGTTGGATAATCTTCAAATAAATTTTTTACGAATTTTGAATATTCGAGCTCAGACACATTTTTTAATTTAATATGTACTCTAAAAAGAGAATATCCCAACCTACCTAGATCTACTAATGTAAAAAAAGAATAAATTGTTTTTTGTGAAATCA
>CAYJSY010000104.1:0-2745 GCA_964372925.1 Candidatus Woesearchaeota archaeon | reverse complement strand
ATAAAATAAAAATTGAATATTTCGGAAAAAATCTATCCAATTCTAGATTAAAACCGCATGTCTATCCAAAATCTACAAATTCTATTATACAGCATTCTAAAAAAAATAAAAAAGAAATAGTTTATAAGCCAATAAATCATAGTTTAGGAGAGGGTAATTTTTTTTCTGTGCCGGTTATACTAAGCACAGATAGCGATTACGAGTGTAATGAAATAATAAGCTTTGAAATAAGAAAAATTAATAACCTAGAAGAACTATCTGATAATTTAATAAAAAAATTAGAGCCTCTTGAATTAAAACCTGGTGATAAATTTCAATCTGTCATAAGAATAAAACACGATCACTTTTTATATGGAAAATATAATCCACTTTTAGGAACTAGAATAATAGATTTCGATATAGGCCCTGGAAAAATACATGATGAGATAGTTTTAGATAAAGAATTTGATCCTATTGTGGTTTTGCCTAAAATTAATCAACCTCTTGAAGATAGAATAGTTGAGAATATTAACGGAAAAAGAGGAAGATTTTTATACCTTGAAGCAAACACTCCCGGCTATCAATATTATAGATTTGATGATATGCCCGTTAGATTTGGGGATAGATTAAAAATTAGTTTTTGGTATTTAATTGCATTAAATACAGAAGGCAGATATCATACTAGAGTTATGGAATATAAAGACGCACCAAACGCATGGTATAGGCTACCTGAAGGATTTGATGAACGACTGGTTAATATTGGCAAATGGACTCGTTTTGAGAGAGAGTTTGATATTTCAAACAATACAACAACTATCGCACTAGATTTTAGAATCGTCGGGGCTGATGTTGGCAATATGTGGGTTGATTTAGATTCACTAAACATAAAAAATTTAAGTGAGAACAAATCAAAAAGATAAAATAAACTTAATAAAATAGTCAATCCTCTTTATAAATTCTTTTAAACTTATATTTTCTTTATTCTATATGAATATTCAAAAAGTAAAACAAGGGGCTAAAATAACGATTTACAATGGAATTTATGCCATACTTCTTGGAATCTTTTTTATGCTGTTCATTAACTATAACATGAAAAAAAATTTTGACTCAATTAATCAGTTATGGGGGTTCTTCTCTAAATTTAATCCAGAAATTTCTTTTTTATTTTTTTTATTTAACTTGATTATTGGCATTTTTTTACTCATTTTTGGCATTATAATAATCTATCTTTCAGATTTTATTATAAAAAGGAAAGATAAAATGACTTGGGTTGTTTTGTTTTTGTTTGGGATAATAGGGTGGGTTGGATTGCTAATAACAGCTATTCTGTTAAAAAATATAGTTTTAATTGGACTGACATTTGTTGGATGGATCAGTTTTATTTTTGGAATGCTTCTTCCAATAAAATACTATCTAGAAAAAGACTACCGAGAATATTAAAATTCTATATCAAGCCTATTTTCATCTATTTGAATTTTTGACACTAAATTACCTTCTAAATCTACTAATTCCAAATAATCGTCAATTTTTTTAACTACTATCGGATTTTTAAGTTCACATTTTCTTCTCTCTATTTTTTCAGAATTGTCAATTATGCATCTCCTTTTTTGTTCACCATCTGATATAATCTCCTTGCTAAATGTATAGTTAAAATAACATTCGCTCCAATTACTACAATCGTCTCCTAAAATAGTTTTTCCAACAAAATTAACATAGTTTTTAATTGGCGTGTTAAAGTATATTAATAAAAAGAATAAAATTATAATTATTAAAGCCAGAAATAAAAAATTTTTATTCAAATTTTTGATATTCATATTAATATCTCTATTTCTAGTTTTTTAATATTCTCATCCTGAGTTATTCTTATTACAGAAACTAAAACTTCTTTTTCTTTCTCTTCAAAATCAGGAGGTTCAAAAATTCCTATGCCTCTATCTGTTTTTTTTACGCTAGGCAATAATCCAAATTCTTTCTTTGGTCCAGAAACTTCTAATCGCCCTGTGCTTTTTTTTAGTTTTATTGATATAGATGCGTCACACGGCATTCTTTCTATAATTTTTTTATTTAAATTATTCAAACACTCTCTTTTTTGTATACCTTTTAAATCTATATTATTATAATCAAGGTTATCTAAACTGTCTAAATTATAGTCTGTAGTGCATACTCCCCAATCGCCACATAAAATATCATTATTTAATACTTCTTTATTTTCTTGGCCATCTTTAAATTTTAAACTGTTTTTCTGAGCGTTAATAAGCATTATAATTAAAAATAAGAATATTAATACAAATAAAAATTTCTTATATTTATTTTGTTTCATCATCCAACCCATAATGATGCTGTTTATTGACTTCTTTCATTTTATGTAAAATTGCTTTTCTCCTCATCTCTTTTAACTTATAATAAATATAAATCGTCATAAGCAATACTATCAGTAACAGTATTAAAATACACCACCAGCATAATCTTCCAAACCTATATAAATCAAAATATTTAAACTCTTCTCTGTCTTTATCAAGTATAATTTTATCCTCTGCTACCTTTTCTTTATATTCTTTTTCTGGAGGTATTCCTAAACCTCCCCCACCCCTTCCTGATTCTACATCTTCAGTATCTATTACAGTTCCTATACCTTCTTCTATGTCTCCACCATCTCCAAAAGTTATATTTCCATCTTGACTCTCAATGCTACCAAGAGGCGCAAATCCTAATTCAATCTTACAACTACTATCGCATCCATCTCCATTTATTAAGTTATCATCGTCA
>CAYJSY010000103.1:0-2768 GCA_964372925.1 Candidatus Woesearchaeota archaeon | reverse complement strand
TCCCATATATGTTTTTGGTATTTTAAATTGCATTTTTATTGTTTTGTAAATCTCCTATAGGTATTTTTTGTGATATTTTTCTGTTCAACTAATTTACATTTATTTTCTTTATAATCTACTATTTGCTTTGCACATCCTGTATAAAACCATGTTTAGGCTGAAAAATATCTCCTGATTTTTTTAATTTTTCAATTATTTCATCAAATTCCGTATCTGAAAAATCTTTCATCTCTTTTCTTAAAATATCTAATGGGATCTGTTTTCCGTATTCTTCTTCAAGTTTTTTTATTGTTTCACGGCAAAAAATAACTTTGTTTCTCTGGCTAGAGGACATTTTTAATGTAAATCTATCAATATCAAATGTCTTTGTTTCAGGATCATACCCTACCTGCATTAAATAATATTTAGTAAGATCAATTGCTACATTTACATCCTGTTTGTCTACTGTTTGAGAAAGTCTTGATTTTGCATTCGCCTCTGACAATCTTACTAGCCCCTGCAGCTGTCTGGGAGAAATTGAAATTGACTTCGACTCTCCTTCAAGGCTTGCTCTTCTCATTTTAATATAAAAATCCTTAATCTCTTCTACAGCCTCTTCTGTAAGCTTTGGCTTTATCTTTTGTTTTGCGTATGCAACATATTTTTTAAATAAATCTATATCGACATCTGGTTTTGCTTCTTTCATCTGATGTGTATTAAGCACGTGGGTTGCTATTGCGCTATCTTGTTCTTTGTTTGGAAGGTCTCTTAAAATAAATATTAAATCAAACCTATTGATTAAGGTTGGCGGGAGGTCAATTTGTTCGGTTATTGATTGTGTATGTTCAAACCTCCCATATTTTGGATTTCCCGCAGCTAGAACCGAGGTCTCTGCCATTAAAGAGGCCTGAATGTTTGCTTTTGATATTGTAACAGTTTGTTGTTCAAGTGCCTCATGCATTGCGCTTCTATCATTCGGATCCATTTTTTCAATCTCATCTATACAGATTATACCCTTATTTGCTAAAACTATTGCCCCGGCTTCTAGAGACCACCCTCTTAAAAATTCGTCTCTAACAACTGTAGCTGTTATTCCGGCTCCAGTTGCAGCCTTTCCAACTATGTATCTTCCTCTAGGTGCAATATTTGAAATAAATTTTAGTGTAACTGATTTTGCAACTCCCGGATCTCCTATCAAAAATAGATGAATATCTCCTCTAGAAGCTGTGCCATCACTGCTTACTTTTCTAACTCCTCCAAACATTTGTAATACAAGAGCCTCTTTAATTTTATCATATCCATAAATAGTTGGAGCGATGCTCTCTCTTAATTTTCTAAATAATTCTGGATCTTCAGCCAATTCTAGAATACTTTTTTCATCTTCTTCTGAGATATCTAGTTCTTCGTAGCTAGCTTCTAGAGGGATTATATTATTCGCTTCAACAGAGAGATCAAAACGGGTTGACAGCGCTCCAGATGGAAGAGGAACAGGAACTTCTTTTAAAATTCCTATCACCCTTACTTTACTTCCCGGAGTTGTTTTCTCTTCCATTATAGGCTCAACCAGATCCTCTTTTAGGAAAACACTCATTCTTCTTGGCTGTTCTCCTCCAAGTAAAGAATCTGGAGACTCTTCAATAACCAGCCTTTGAGCATCAACCATTGTTTTTGACTTAAGAGTAAAATGCCCCTTTCTTCCACAGGAACATCTTGTAGGCTCTCTAAATTTTTTATCAATTTGCAATACAGAAATTATTGTTCCGCAGGCAGGACACTCAAATCTTGCATTTACTACCTGCGGCCTTACCTCTGAGGCCTGCCTAACCAGGCCCTCAAAAAAAATCAGCTGGTTAAGATGATTGGCCCTTATAGTTCTTATCTTTACCTTTTGTGTCGATTCAGGAAGATTATTAAATCTAATTCTAGGATTTTTTATAAGTCCGGTGTCTTCCAAAGCAACCTCTAATAACTGTAAAATTTCTTCAGGGCTCAATATAAGTGCTTCTGACAATTCAGGAGACATTTTAGAAAGATCATCAAAATTTATAAAAACAACTTTCCTTCCTTTCCTTATACTCTCCCCTATCTCTTTTTTATACTCCTCAAAAAAACGTTTCGCTTCTATAATTAGCTCTTCTGTATTTTGTTGAGGCATTTTATTATAAGAAATTATTTATTTATAAGTATTTATTAACTTCTTCGCATGATTATATTCATAAATTGAAAACTAGATAATTTATTATCTAGTAGTATATACAGTTTTCAATTTTGGATCACTCCAAAAACCCAACAAACAACCAACTTTAGTTTGGGTAAGACAGCAGGGTTTTTCTGATAATCTTAAAACATACTTAATACTTAAAATTTTCTAAATTTGACAAACTTTTTATTAATACTATATAAATGGTGATTAGAGAATAATCGCACCAGCCTAAACCCCATAACTAATTTATTTAATCCTTTCGACGATTAAAAAGACTGAAACAATCGCCTGCAATTATTTGAATTGAATTAATTATCAAAAACTTCCTGTATTTTACCTACGCCTTTAGGCGTAGGTTTGTTTGAAAGTTTTTGAGACCAAAAAATTCCTTTCAGGAATTTTAGGGCACAGAAAATCTTCTGAAAGATTTTCTGCTGCAGGAAAAAAGACGTTGCGAAGCAGCGTCCACTGCCTAAAGGCGGTGGTTTACTTTTTTTCTGTATTAAGAAAAACTTTAATAACTATAAATCCCTAATAATATCAAAATGGTGAAGAAAGCACAGGGTCATGTAGAAATAATTTTGTC
>CAYJSY010000102.1:0-2782 GCA_964372925.1 Candidatus Woesearchaeota archaeon | reverse complement strand
TTTATTTTTAGCATTAATACTTTCAGTTTTTAGTTTAGTTCTCATTAGTGCGCAACAAGGTGGTGCGCAAGGAGAGACTAATTTTGAGAGAGCAGCGAAGGCACTCGCCGGCGCATTTTCTGTAAATTTAGATTTACTTTTTTTAGGTCCAAATACACTTACAATTCTGCTTTTAGGATTACTGTTATGGATTGTCGTTCATTCTGTTGTTAGGGAGCTGGATTTGTTTCGGGGAAGTCCCTTAGTAAGTTTTTTTGTCTCTTTAATCGTTACTCTCTTATCATTTATCTATCTAAGGAATCAGCCAACTTTTCTTAATCTGGTGGCTGGGCAGTATGCTGCGGTTGGAGCAGTTATACTTGTTGTTATACCCTTTTTATTGGCTATTTATTTTACAGCATGGGTTAGCAGAAGTCTCATTATTGCAAAGGGCATCTGGTTAGCTTTTTTTATTTATTATGCTATTATTTTTCTTTCTATCTGGGGAAAGTCAACCTCTCCTTTTTTTAGCGAGGATACTATCTGGTATCTTGGCAGTGCTATAGCCTCTTTAATTTTATTCTTCTATATCCCGTATATAAGAAAGGGATTTTTGTGGACAAAACTGCGGGCAGCGGATGAAATAGCCGATGAGACTAAGGGGGATATAATGAGAGGGATAAAGGCCCTTAGGGATGTTGGAAGCAATATTAGCAAAAAGCCGCCCACTTCTAGAAAAGGGGAATGATTTGTAAAATAAGAGATTGGTTTAGAGTTCTAAGTTAAAAGTCAATAAAAGGATAAAATATTCGTGATAAAATCAGTTATACAAAATTTGTGAGTGTGTTTCTTAGTTAGAATAAATTAAAAGTTAATAAAATAGATTAGTATAATTTCAAAAAAGCAATTAATCAATTTTGGAATTACTGATGTAAAATACCTTATTATATGGAAAGGTATTTTTTGATTCTAGTTAGTATATGATAATCGATGAGTTATCAAAAAGACTAAAAACACAAATTTGATTTTAGTAATTTAAAGTTTAGCAAGAAATTTACAAAAAAAACACAGAAATATTTATAAACCACATTTTATTGTAAGAGATATGAAAAGGGTGTTGAATAAGATTTTATTTTTAGCATTAATACTTTCAGTTTTTAGTTTAGTTCTCATTAGTGCGCAAACTCCCGGAGATTTTATAGATCCAATTAAAGATTTATTTGCAAATTGGGAAGCTGGAAATTTGAGTGTAAATATAGCTAAATATCTTTTTGTATTACTAGTAACTCTTTTTGTATGGTCTATACTTGATTTTTCTGGATTGTTCTCTTCTAGATTAGTTGAGTGGATTGTGGCTATAATAGTCTCATTTTTATCAGTAGCTTATATCGCTCCAAATGAGTTATGGGTATTACTAACATCTTATAAAGGGCTAGGATTGACTCTTATGTTTATTGTTCCGTTGGTAATATTGGGACTATTTACTATAAGGATTGCCGCTGTTGGGGGAGCTAGAGGAGTTTTGCTTCAGTATTTATTCTGGGGTGTTTATCTTCTTTTTTTAATAGCCAGTTTTATTAACGGTATTATTATTGGTAAGATAAAACTTACCGATCCTTTTGCGTGGATTTATATAATTATTATGGCTATTGTAGTGCTAGTTATTATATTTAATAGGCAGCTTATAGGATGGCTTGGAGAGAAGACTCTTGAGGCAGAGTCTGCAGCGGCAGGAATGACAATAGCGAGGTCTGTTAGATTGAGAAAGCTGGAAGCAAAGGCTCTTGAAGAGTTAGCTGGAAGCAAAAGCCCCTGAAGAGTTATCAAAACCTCTAGAATCGTCATAACTTTGAACTATAGAATATCTGTTATTAGGAATGTTATTACAAATCAGTTTGAAAAACTATTTTATAAAATGAATTTATCTAATATTCTCTAGAATAAATACTTAAAAACCTTTAATTCTTATTCTATGTTATGGTAAAAAGAGATTTGATATTTATTTTATTAATGTTGTTTCTATCAATTAGTCTAACTCTCATTAATATTAATTTTGTTCATGCCCATCATGAATCAGATGTTAGTGGCCAGGTAGTTGGAGAAATTCCTGCTCCGGCAGAAAAAATTTCTGGAAGTTTAGGAGAGATTGATCCAAACACAGGATTGCCAAAAAAATTTTCCGAATATAAAGAAAAGGCTGATGAGTTTAGATATAGTGAACAAAATAAAAGCTATTTGGCTAGAGAGTGGACAAAAATATTAGCTAAAAACAAGGTTTTAGGCCCCATCCTATTTTATACTGATAAATTTTTTTCAATTTTAAATCCCCTGTGGAAAGCAATTTTTGAAATTGAATTTTCTTGGTCCTGGTCATTCTTTTTATCTTTTTTTATCTGGATACTTTTTATTGTATTAGTCTACTATCCTTTACAAGGTATACTTAAAAATTCGTTAGTTGACGTAATAGTTTCTATAATAGTTGCTTCTTTAATTGGGGTCGCAGGAGCAATTTCAGAAATAGTGTGGTTTTTTGATTTATTTGTAAAAAATATTTTTATTTTAATAATATTAATTATAATAATCATTTTATTTTTGATTCTATATAGTAAATATATGAGAGCAATTACAAAATATTCAGAAGAGGAAGAGTTAGAAAGGGCCAAGGAAAAAACTAGGGCCTTTGGAAAAGTTGCTGGAGAGGAATTAGAAGAATTGGGAAGGTGAATAAACTAACTTTTCAATTTTATTTCTTTTTTCCTGTCTCAAAAACTTCAAACAAACCTACGCCCTCAGAAATTTCTAA
>CAYJSY010000101.1:0-2805 GCA_964372925.1 Candidatus Woesearchaeota archaeon | reverse complement strand
CCGGGTCTCACAAAACCATAAACAAACTCCACACTTTAGTGTGGAGTATAAAACCAAAGGTTTTGTGATATAGGGAATTTATAAAAATTAATTAAAAATGGAAAATGAACTAATTGACGAGATATTGATTGAGATAAAGAAAAACAAAAAATATTTTTATATAGACAATGAGATTATTAAAAAGGAAATAGCAATTTATTTAAAATCAAACCAACAATTCATTTTAACAAAAAAAAATCTTAAAAAAGCTGTTAAAAAAATAAGGGCTATTTTGCACGGTATTTATTCTAGCTACCAGACAAAGAAAAAGAAAAAAAGAAACTTCTATCTAGAACATTTAAAAAATTCAGTTAATGATAAAGAAAGATTTTTTGATATTACAAAGAACTTGCTTTCTACAACAATATCTACAAAAGAGAGGATTGGTCATTATAAGTTTATTTATGAAAAAATATTTGAGATAACCGCCAAGCCAAAAACTATTATAGATTTAGGGTGCAGTTTAAATCCGCTTTCTTTTCCTTACATGAAATTAAAAAATTTGAATTATTATGCTTACGATATTGATAATTCAGACATAGACTTTTTAAATAATTATTTTTTTATAATGAAGGATTTTGGATTAAACGGAAAGGCGGAAATTTTAGATATTAATAATATTGAAAAAATTTCAAAACTCCCATATTCTGACATTATTCTAATTTTTAAATTGATAGATATCATAGATGTTAAGAATAAAAAGAAAATATCTGAAGAAATAATAAAATTATTAATAAAAAATACTAAATTCATTGTAGTTAGTTTTCCCACAGTAACCTTAACTGGGAAAAAAATGAATTTACCTAGAAGAACAGGTTTTGAACTAATGCTAAAAAGAATAAACCTATATTTTAAAGAATTTTCAACAAATAACGAGGTTTTTTATCTGATTTATGAAAATGAGGGGTATTGCCTCAAAATTAATTAAATTTTAAACTCATTAACTATTTTTTCCTCAAAAAAATGCAGACTTGATGGGATTATAAAACAAAATGGTTCTTTAACACCTTTAACTTTTTTAATAGTTTTAGGGTTTCCATAAAAAATCTTTTTTTTGCTTGTTCCTAGTCTGCTGCAGACTACCATTTTGTCTATCTCTATATTTTTTTCTTTTGACGATTCTAATAATAAAGAAATAGCAGTTTTGAAATCCAGTCCTATATCAATTAATATCAGAGAGTGTGAATTAATGCTTAAATTTTCTTTTACAACATCTAAAAAAGAGGAAGGTTTAAAGTTATCCTGCCATTTTGGAATACTACAGATCTTTCCAAATTTATATAATTGCAGGCCGGTTTCAGCTATTGCATCAAAAACACTTGTATTGTATATCAAATCAACTTTAATTTTCTTTTTTTTACATTCATCAACCAGACTAAAGTGAGTTGTCGCAAATAAAGGGCTTCCGTAAACCAACAAACAAACATTTTCCTTTTTTGCTTCTTCTGTTAATTTTTCGCTTTCAACAGTCTCTCTGTTTAAAACAGTTACTTTTTTATTAATTGTTTTTTCTAATTTGTGAATGTTATAAGGAATTGCCGAAGTATACCCATCAAAATAAATTTTATGGCATTTATTGATATTAACAATGGATTCTAGTGAAAGGCTTTTTTCATTTAATCCAGATCCAATTATGTATAACATTAACTAAACAAATAAGTTGGATTAATAAACTTTCTTTAATTGTTAAGTCGGTTTGTGAACTTAATTTTTCTTACAAAAATATTGAGGATATGAATAGAATGAATAATAACTTAATAATTTCAACCACTAAGATAATATGCAGTAGATAATTTTATCTCAGACTAGATAAATAAGTAGGTTAGTAATCTTAATAATTATGAGCGACTCAATAATTATGCAGAAAATCAGAGATTTTTTCTGATGTCCATAAATTGAAAACTACATAATTTATTATCTAGTATATACAGTTTTCAATTTTGGGTCACAAGAAAATGTACTACATTTTCTGTGCAAAAAATTCATTAAGAAGAATTTTTTGTATCCCAAAAACCCAACAAACAAATAAGAGGGTTTTTCTAATGTAAAGTTCTTGTTTAGAAGACTCACCTTTTTTTTTGAGCTGCTTTTAAAGTTTTTATAAGCTGATTCATTGATTCTTTCAGTTGCTCGTTATTTTTTGTCCCGGTACAAACTAGTTTTCCATTGCTAAAAAGTAGAAAAGTTGCAGGAGGATTTTCAAGTTTATAAACAAGACCGGGAAATTGCTCTGGTTCATATTCTATATTATCTAGTGTAAGAGATAAATAATTAAGATTTAACATGAAATTTACACTGCCGCTAGCTACAATATTTTGAACAGTTATTTTTGGTTTTTCTGTTATTTTGATATTTATCTTTTTAAGAATTTTAATTACCTGCTCAATAACCTTCCTTACCTCAAAAACTGATTTTGTTCCTGTACAAACTAGGTTACCAGATGAAAAAACAAGAACCGCAGATTTTGGCTGTTTAACTCTTAAAACAAGGCCGGGAAATTGCTCTGGATTATATTCAGTGTTTTGAATTGTTCTAGCAAGTTTTGTTAGAGGGATATCTTTACCTAAAGAGGTTGTCGCAACAATATTCTGTATTTTCGAAGAAACAGGTGATTTTGCCATTCATGGAATTAATGAAATAATGGTTTATAAAGCTTTTGTTTTTTAAAAAATTATCGACGATTTTTTTTATTTAGTGAAAGAAAGATTTATAAATCAGAAACTTTTTTCGTTTTACCATCGCCTAAAACTTCAAAATGTAATTTTG
>CAYJSY010000100.1:0-2807 GCA_964372925.1 Candidatus Woesearchaeota archaeon | reverse complement strand
CCGGTTGCTAATCTGAAAAGACTTGTATAACCGGTGAAACCTGCCCAGTGGTGGTATCTCAAACCGCGTTCCAATGCGGCTAAGGCCCATCAAACGGCGGGCCTAATTCCTGAGGCTCAATAAGGGTCTCATAAAACTCGACTATATGCTGGAAATCCTAAATAATTTTCACAGAAAATTATTTAAGTTATATTCTACTTATTTACACTGAAGTAGATAAGTGAAAATGAATACAGCGAATGGACAATCAGCAGGGAAGGACTTAAAATTTAATAAAGAAATTTTAGGTAACCCTCAGAGACTATACGTCGAGCATCTCAATAAAAATTGGATGAAGATATAGTCCGACTCTTACAGTAATGTAAGTCAGTTTGCTTAAGGTAGCGTAATACCTTGTCGTCTGAATGGCGACTTGCATGAATGGTTTAACGAAATCGTCACTGTCCCTAACTAGAAACTTCTGAAAATATTATCTGGTGAAAAGGCCAGAGATACCTAATGGGAAGCTAAGACCTTGTGGACCTTTACTGCAACTTGTCGTTGTAAATTTATAATTGACACATAGAATAAGTAGGAGAATACGCGCAGCTTCGGCGAGGCGGCATGTCGTAATATGTAATACTACTTGTTTTTTGTAGATTTGCTTACTCTTTCGAGGACATCGGCAGGCGGGCAGTTTGGCTGGGGCGGCACCCCTCTGAAAAAATATCGGAGGGGCCTAAAGACAAGCTCATCCAGGTCGGAAATCTGGAGTAGAGCGGAAGGGCAAAAGCTTGTCTAACTGTTTTTTGAAAAGCAAGAAAAGCAGAGTTGAAAGACGGGCCTATCGAACCATTGAGGATTTTTAATGGACCCCAATTGTGACAGAAAAGGTACCCCGAGGATAACTGGGTTGTCTCGCCCGATAGTTCACATTGACGGCGAGGCTTGCTACACCGCTGTCGGCTCTTCCTATCCTGGTTGTGCACAAGCAACCAAGGGTGTCGGAGTTCACGCATTAAAAGGAATCGTTAGCTGGGTTAAGATCGTCGTGAGACAGATTGTATGATATCTATTAGGTATGCTGTTGTCTGAGTGGAAGGATCCCGTAGTACGAGAGGAACCTGGATTCGGAGCCTCTGGTTTAACAGTTGTTATGAGCAGGCTGTGCAGCTACGCTCTACATGGATAAGTGCTGAAAGCATCTAAGCACGAAGCCATTCGCAAAACGAGACAACAAAGGCCGTCATAGAAGATGACGTTGATAGAGTTGATGTGTAAGTTCCAAGGCAACGAGGAATTCAGCATGCAACTACTAAAAGCTTCAGAAAAGTAAAAAACTAAGATTATCCCTGTCTGTCGAGTTTGAAATTTTAATTGTAACTTAAAAATAAGAACAAAATGAAAGATTTAAATACTAAACATTATACTATATTTTTATGGTAGAAATAGAAAGTTTTGGGGTAATGAGTGAAGAAGATAAAAAGAAGCTTGAAGAAATTGTTTTATATCATGGATCTCTTGATGAATTAAATTCTAGATGTCGAATAAATATTAATAAAAAATATGATAAATTCTTTCTTGTTGAATGCCCTTTCTTTATGGAACTTTTTGAAGAAGAATATAAAGACCGTGCCTTATTTAAAGTAAAATATGAATTAAGAAAAAGGGGTTTTGACGGACTAGTCAACTTGAGAACAAGTTTTTCACCATATGAAGATCAAGATTTTAGTAGTAAATACTATCTTTTCGAAGGAACTCCTATAGTAAGAGTCAACGAACATTAATTTTGTAAAATAAAAAAAAGTTTCTGATTTTTTCTAATCCTATTTAAAAAGTTTTAACAATAATTATCAAATAAAGAGGCAGGCATGGAAGGCGAACTCCATTTAAAAATATTTGATAATCTTTCAAAAATTTTTGATTATCAAATCAGACCTTTTTACCTGCCCCATAAATAGGAATATTACAAATATATAAATATTATTAAATCACAAAACCTTCGGTTTTATACTCCACACTAAAGTGTGGAGTTTGTTTATGGTTTTGTGAGACCCGGAAAAATCTCCAACAAATACTCCAATCTAAAGATTGGAGATTTTTACGAGGGTTAATAAAAAAATAATTGTATTAAAACTATTTTTTAAATTTATAGTTTTCTATTTTTACCAATTCAATAGGTTATATCTATCTAGTTAACATCAATTTTTTCCCTTTATTAATTAAAATAACTCTTCCTAATACTTTTCTTAATTCTCTATCTAAAGTACAAACAATGTTTTTAGGATTTTCTTTAGCTAGATTAATAATAGAATTATCAACACTATCCCCAACTGTAGGAAGTTTTGTTATATTATTTTTTTCTACTAATTGAAGAGCTAAATCAGCAGCCTCTTTATCTCTTCCAGTTGTTTTTTTAAATTTTGGCTTCCTTTTTGAGATAGGAATTTTAGTTTTAGTTTTTTTTGTTATCATTTTTAACTCTTCAATAACTTTGTTAGGTACTACCAACTCATAATCTTCATTAATCATATTGCTTATCTTCTCTTTATAATCTAGTTTTTCTTTTGCACAATAAACTAAAAAATTTGTATCTAGTATTATTTTCATATCCATAAATTGAAACCATATACTTTAGTATGCGGTTTATTTAAATTTACTTGTTTCAATTTTGGATCACAAGAAAATTGTTGAAACTCAATTTTCTGTGCAGAAAATTCTTCTGAATAAATTTTCTGTATCCAAAAAACCCAACAAACAACACCTTTTAAGGTGTGATAAAACTAAGGGGTTTTCTGATTTTAAATTTTTAGTAATTTATTAATCCA
>CAYJSY010000099.1:0-2831 GCA_964372925.1 Candidatus Woesearchaeota archaeon | reverse complement strand
TTGTGTCTTACCATGCCCTAAAGGGCATGGTTTGTTTGGACTTTAGGAGACAGAGTGAAAATACAAATCTGAAAGATTTGTCCTCTGCTTAAAAGCAGAGGTTTACTTTTTTCCTGTATTAAAGACCGATATTATTATGTTAAGCAATTACCAAAATTAATAAGTCTGTTAGGTTAAGCTAGAGGCCAAGATTTAACAAAAACAACAGCTTTAAAAACTAGTTTTTTCTCTGATTTTTATGAAAGGTAAAGTTGTACAGTTTAGAAGAAGCAGGAAAAGAATTCATGAAAGACATTTTATTTTAAATGTTGGAGTAAATTCAAATGAAGAAGCAAAAAAATTTATTGGTAAAAAAGTAGCATGGAAGAGTCCTGCTGGAAAGGAAATAGTTGGCAGTATAAGTTCTTCACACGGAAATAAAGGGCTTGTTAGGGCAATATTTGAGAGAGGGTTGCCGGGACAATCTAAAAACGAGGAGGTTGAAATAAGTTAGAAAATGTGCGAATGTTACGATCCAAACGGCCCGAAATATTGCAATATTCATAAAGAGTTTACTAATGGAGGTTTGGAAAAAGTGTTAAATGAATTTAATTATAAAACAGATTCTAGCATTTATAAAACTCAAGATTAAATAGAATATTATATTTATCAAAAAATGAAATACGATATAAAATCAATAGACCCATATTATTGTTTTAACAACAATTGTCCAAGAATAAAATATAATCTATTTAAATCGAGATTACAAGATAATAATTTATATTTGTTTAAACCTTCCGTTTTAAACCAGTATGAATAAAGTTATCTTAATTATAAATAAATATTAAAATGCCAAGACAAAGAAAAGCTTTAGCTTATTCGAAGAGAAGGCCGGTTGTGAATACTAGAAAATCGAAACTGCTTAGCAAAAGCTATGTAAAGACAATACCGCCTCAAAAAGTAGTTAAATTTAATATTGGAGATTACAAGGGCTTTGAAAACGGAGAGTATCATCTTAAAATAATTTTATCTTCTGGAGAAAATATCCAGATAAGAGACTTAGCTTTAGAGGCGGTAAGACAATCCTTAAATAAAGATTTAGAGGGCCTGTTTCAAAAAAATTTTTTCTTAAGATGTAATGTTTACCCCCATAATATTTTAAGGAATAATAGAGTTTTTTCGGGAGCTAGTAAAGGTGAGAGAGTTCAGACAGGTATGCAGCTGAGTTTTGGAACTCCTGAAGGAAGAGCAGCGGTTGTTAAAAAAGGAGGCCCAGTTTTTACAGTTTATTTCAATGACGATAACAACATTAACAAAGTTAGAAAATTTTTTAGTAAAGTAAAATCCAAACTTCCTTGTAAAACAATTGTTGAGCTTGAAAGACTAAATTAGATTTATTTTCTCATCAAAAATATTATAGGGTTCCAATTCTCCAAATTGAGTAGGATAATTCATATAATAAACTAAACTTTTTGTTTTTCTTCTATAAATCTAATTTAATTTTTATACTATTCATTTTATTCTTGGGAGGATACGAAAATATTAAGAATTCTAAAATTATCAGTGGAATTTTTCTTATAATAGTTGGGATTGTTTTTCTCTTTACTTATCCTAAAGTCAAAAGAAATATGATTGGGTATCACAACGAAAAAGATTAATCATGTTTCTAAAAATTTTTCTACGTGGTTAACCCCAAAATTATATGCGTTTTTTTAAAGGTCGCAGACTTTGAAAAAAATTTGTCTGATGTCGTGGGGGATTATAAGGGGATACGCCTCAAGAATCGCAAAATAATCGACAAACAAATTAATAAGTTTAATAAATCATGCTAATCTCTTTTAATAATGACCAAATGTGACTATTAGTCCAGCTCTTATAATTATTCTGAGAATAGTCCTAATTTAATTGGGAGCTCCAGTTCAATTTCTTTAAGATCTTGTGATCTTTTTTTAAATCCTAGAATACCGATACCAATTACTTCATTTGTCTCATTATCTTTAAAAATGGTTATTCCTTTTTTATTAGGAACTTCTTCTCCATAATTTGGCGTTGGTGTGCCTGCAAATATTTCCAAATAATCAGATCCTTCATCATAATATAAACTTAATTTTCCTTTCATTGTAACATGTTTTTAACAAAATATGCTGTAATAATATAGCCCTCTCCATTTAAGTATTTTGCCATTACTTTCAAATATGCAAAGGCATTTTGTTTTTGAAATACCGATAATAAATAGCAACATTTCATCTTCAATAAGAATATTTATAGGATTTTGAAGGGTTCCTTCTATAAAAGACTCGTTTACATCTGGATGTTTATGTTGAATATGTCTTCACTGAGTTTTTGTTAAGCGTATCTTTCTTCCTGATTTGTCTTTTATTTCAAAGATATGATTCATAAACAAGAAAAGTTATACGCCTTTATAAAATATTTTATTAATGTTTAATGTAAATATTTGAAAATCCCCCAGGCAAGAGTCGAACTTGCTTCAAGCGGTCTACAGCCGCCTGTAATAACCGTTATACTACTGGGGGTTTATAGAATATAAAAAAGATTATATTTAAAGGTTTTTGCGATTACAGTAAATAGGAAAATTAGTCTTTAGGTTCTATTTCAATAAATTCTAGAGAATAATTAGAATTAGCTATTAACATTTTTACTATTGATGCTCAAGATAGATGTGATAGAGAGTAATTCTTAATTACCCTTTCTAATTAATAATCGTCATTTTAATTTAACCAGAGAGTTATCGATGGTATGATCTATAAACTATTTAAATTTATTCATATTAATAATAAGAAACTTTTTTCGTTTTACCATCGCCTAAAACTTCAAAATGTAATTTTGAAGGA
>CAYJSY010000098.1:0-2883 GCA_964372925.1 Candidatus Woesearchaeota archaeon | reverse complement strand
TTAACACAAATTTTAAAGTCCAAATGCCTGAATTACCGCTTCTGGATTTTTATAATACTGATTTATTATTTTTTGAATTTGATAAAAATCAAAGATTTTTCTTTTATGCATTTCATATAAAAGTTTAGATCTTATATCAAATTCTCTATTTAACTCTTCTAAACTAATCCCGCTTCTTTTTGATATTTTTTCAAAAACCCTGCTTTCTTTCTTAAAATAAAAAACATTATCTGAGGGGTTCCATACAAATGGCGTGTTTGTTAATGCTATCCCATCAGGATCTACATTAACTATCTCAATAATTTCTCTCAATTTTCTTGTTTCTTGTTTGCCAATTCTTGCATGAGTCATTATTACAACAACATCTAGAATATTAATTAGTGTTGGGGATAGCTCTATCGGAGGAGTTTCCAGTCTCTTTATTAAAGTATCAACAGAATCTGCATGAATAGTTCCTATAGAAGAATGGCCACTTGCCATACCCTGAAAAAGCACAGAAGCCTCTCTTCCTCTAACCTCCCCAACTATAACATAATCAGGATTCTGTCTAAAAGAACTTTTTAATAAGCTAAACAAATCAACCTCCCCAATTTTCTGGGAGCCAAAAGCCATTCTAGCAACTGTTGGCAACCAATTTTCTCTGGGCAAATTTATCTCTCTTGTATCCTCAATAGAAACTACTCTTAATTCGGGAGGTATAAAAAAAGCTATTGCGTTAAGAAGAGTAGTTTTTCCACTAGCAGTTCCTCCAGAAATAAGTATATTAGATTTATGTTCCAACAATAGCCAAAAATAAGCCAACATCTCAGGACTTAATGTACTCATGTTTAATAGTTGAGTTGGTGTCCATGGAATTTTAGTAAATTTTCTTATAGTAAATGTTGGACCTCTACTTGATACATCCGTTGTATAAGTCGCATTAACTCTAGAGCCGTCTGGCAGGCTTCCATCTAGCAGAGGATTTGCATAGGAAATATACTTTCCACATCTTTGAGCAAGTTTCTCAACAAAACTTGAAAGCTTATCAATTGAATCATAAGAAATATTTGTCCTCATATTTCTATAAACTCTATGAATAATATATAAAGGGGTATTAACTCCATTGCACTCTATATCCTCAATAAAATAATCTTTTATTACTGGCTCAATTTCATTAAGCCCAACAAAATCTCTAAATAAATAATAGAACATTTTTTTATAGCTTTCCTCGCTTATTTTAAGGCCAAGTTCTGCGACCATTTTTCTAGAAGTCCTGTCTATATGCTCTATTAAAGAATCTACCGTCTTTTCAACAACAACATTCACGTCAATTATCTCCTGAAGACTGCTCTCTATTGTCTCTAACAGGGCTTTTTCACTATCATCAAGTTTAGGCTCCTCAATTTCATAAATTAACTCTCCATGCTCCTCATTCCAATAAATATGAACACTTACATAAGGAGAGATGAGAGTGTATCTAATATTTATTTTTGTTTTATCATCAATTTTTTGAAGTGGTGGAACTGATGGATTTAAATTAATTTTTATTGGCTCCATAATCACCTCTTTAGATTTTATATAGGAGTAAGAATGAAAGAGTATTTAAACTTTAAGCCTCATTTTTAAAAAAATATTTTCAAAAATCAAAAACTTCTTGTATTTTACCTACGCCTAAAACTTCAAAATGTAATTTTGAGGGATTAGAAATTTCTGAGGGCGTAGGTTTGTTTGAAGTTTTTGAGACAGGAAAAAAGACGTCGCCTTCATTGCGACGTCCTCTGCCTAAAGGCAGTGATTTACTTTTTTTCTGGCTCAGAAAAATCATCCTGTCTTACCCCCAACTAAAGTTGGTTGTTTGTTAGGTTTTTGGGATGCAAAAAAATACAGAAGAATTTTTTGCAATCCAAAACTGAAAACTTTATATAATACCTAAAATTATTTAATTTATGAAAAAGAGTCGACCTGATAAAGTTTCCACCGCTTTAACCTTGCTTTGGATAAGTCTTGCTATTGGAGTTTTGAATAGCATAATTAATTTTTCAAATTCAGTTGATTTAGCACAAGGTTATGGTTCTGGGTTTGTAATTTTTGTAACTCTTTTCACATTAGCTTTTATAGCTTTTTTTATATATATGATTGGAGAAGGAAAAAACTGGGCAAGAATTACTTTTTTAGTTCTCTTTATATTAGGAATTCCTTTTTCAGTATTACCTGCAATACGTTTACTGATAACAAATCCAATCTCTGGAATGTTTTCAGTGGGTATATCTATATTGCAATTAATTGCAATAATTTTCCTATTCCAAAAAACCTCTTCTGACTGGTTTAATTCTATGAAAAAATAGTGTGCTTAATCTCCTTTCCACGACAATTATTTTCAACAACTACGATAACAACGAATTTTCGGCAAGCCCCGAACTTCTCCCTTCAATCGACAACATTGTATTCTCCTCGCTTTGCTAGTCGGGGAATTTAACAGCGATTAAGAGGAAAATCCCTTGCAGGAATTTTCCCAAATCCTCGCCATCTCTGAAAAAATTTCCAGCTCTGTTTCACGAGGAGAATTTTTTCGAGGGCTTCGCAAACTTCTCTTAATCGCATATGTTATCCGTAATTCCAGAGGTCACCATTCGGTTCGCTACCGAAAATTTTGAACCCTCGTAAAAATCTCCAATCTTTAGATTGGAGTATTTGTTGGAGATTTTTCCGGGTCTCAGAAAACCCTGCCAATAAAAAGCATTTTCAATTTAATTTTTTAGATACAAAAATGCTTTTTATTGAACAAACTCCAATTCGCAAAAGTATTTTCTTATCCTATTTTTTTACTAAAAATCCTTCTGCTCAATTCGCAAAAGTATTTTCTTATCCTATTTTTTTACTAAAAATCCTTTTGTTCACACTTTA
>CAYJSY010000097.1:1839-2927 GCA_964372925.1 Candidatus Woesearchaeota archaeon | reverse complement strand
CGCTTTATCTATATTAAGAATCATATTTTACTTAACAGTTGTCAAAATTTTTTTGTTTTATTTTTCTTTTTATCATATCTTCTCCTAATAACCATCAACTTAAAGCCCATTTGTTATCTTATCTTTTCTTTATCCTCAAACTTAAAATCAAAAACAAAACTCCTATAATTATTGAATTAAAACCACTCCAATTTTTATAAATTAAAACTTCAGATAAGCCAAATAAGGTTATAAAAATAAGAAGAGAGTTACCAAAATAGTTAAAATAAGGATTATCGTCTCCTATTTCAAATTCTTTTTTCCATTTAGTTATAGTCAAAAACATAAAAATAGTAAATGTAATCATATAAACCACCATAATAGTTACTAAAATATTCCTAATTATTCCTTTAAATCCTCCAGTTATTGTTTCATATCCCATTAACACAACGCCAACTAAAATTAATGGTATAGCTAAAGCTATTAGTATTTTACTAATTTTTTTTTGGAGTTTTGTTGGTTTCATTTTTTAGTTTTGTTTTCCTTTATTTGATAAATAAACCAAATTAAGTAAAAGATAATAATTGATGGTAATATGAAATAGTTAAAAGCCAACTCATTTTCTCTGAATACAAACCATAAAACCGCTAGTATTATCAAAATTATTAATCCTATTGCATAAAACATATTTAGTTTATTGTTTTTCATTCTTCTCATTTTTTCTTTTCTTCAAAACTATCCTATTTCCATTTTTTATAATCATGATGCTATTATTAGGATAAATAACAACCTTATGTTATCCCGAAATAAGGTTACCTCGACAGATAAGATAAGCTCTGTTAAAGAGCAGAGTCTTATGAAAAAGCCAACTAAGTCAATCCAAAAAAAACCATCGCCAGATTTATTAAAAAACCAATAACTCCTATTAATCCTAATCCGATTATTGATACTTTTGATATTGTTGTAAGCTCTTGAGAGCTTGGTTTTCTCAATAAATACCAGACTCTTACGCACTGATGCACGAAAGAAATTAGATTATTTAGCATCTTAAAATGTTTAACTTATTTTTGATATATAGACAGCAAGGTTTTTAAGGCTTTTTAATTAAT
>CAYJSY010000097.1:0-1739 GCA_964372925.1 Candidatus Woesearchaeota archaeon | reverse complement strand
GAGAGTATGCAGTTAAAATTGTATAGATTGAGAGGATTTAGTTAACTATTAGTTAAAAATAGTTAATATTGATTACTAGATGGCTTATCAATTAGAGTTGAATAAAAGTTTCTGATATTATCTCTATTTTCCAACTTTTCTTCCTGAATTTTTTGATTAGGGTTATATTTGTTATACATCTCAATAAAATTATAAATACTAAAACCTATTAATCCTATTATTGAAATAATACTGAAAACCGAATATAAAACCAAAGTTCTTTCAAGTTTTTTTATTCCATTATCCAGTTCATCAAGATTTTTTTCCAGCCTATCCTTTATTTCATTATATCTTTTTTTAAGAATATCGTCTGGCTTTATATCTGTCATTTGAAAAAAATCACTATCATTAAAAAATTTTTCTAACATGTTATTTTAGGGTACAGCTTTAATTTTTATTCCAAAAATTCAATTCCAAGTTCTTCTTCCATCTCTGCTTGTTTTTGCATTTCTGGCGGAAGTTTAGCTCCGGTAATCTGGCTTGATTTAACTCCTGTAATAATGACCATTACTCTTATTGATTTCTCCATATCTGGGCTGATTTGTGCACCCCATATCATCTTTGCTTCAGAATTGAGCTTGCTGCCTACTGAAGATATAATAGCCCTAGCTTCGTCAAGAGACATATCATTTCCTCCTACAATGTTTATAAGTGCACCCGTTGCATCAGAAATATCTACATCCAGTAAAGGATTTGACAAAGCTTTTTCAACTGCATCTTGAGCTCTGTTTGAGGAATCTGACTCTCCCATACCGATTAAAGATACCCCCCCATTAGACATAACTGCTTTAACATCTGCAAAATCTAAATTAACTAGTCCTGCTTTTGTAACAAGTTCTGTTGTTCCTTTTACAGCATTAGTTAAAATCTCGTCTGCAACTTTAAAAGCAGTTTGTAGTGGCAGTTCAGGAGCTATTTCCAGCAATTTATCATTAGGAATTACAATTAAAGTATCTACTGTTGATTCTAATCCCTCTAAACCATACTCCGCATTTTCTATTCTTTTTTTGCCTTCTACAGTAAATGGCATTGTTACTACACCAATAGTAAGAGCTCCCTGTTTTTTTGCCAGTTGAGCTACGACAGGAGCTGCACCCGATCCAGTCCCTCCACCCAAACCGCAAGTGATAAACACCATATCACAACCCTGTAATTTTTTTCTAATCTCTTGTTCTGATTCATGAGCTGCTTCCTCTCCTATTTTTGGATTGGACCCTGCACCAAGACCCATGGTTAATTCCCTGCCTATCAAAATCTTATGGTCAGAATTAGTATACAATAAATCCTGAGCATCTGTGTTTAGAGCTATAAACTCTCCACCCTTAATCCCTATCTCCCTCATTCTGCTTATGGTATTTCCTCCCGCGCCACCAATACCGAAAACTTTTACTTTTGCATACTGTTTTTTAATAATCTCCTCTAGCTCTCTGTCTATCTCTGAAAGTTCTAGATTTTTTTCCATTTTTAATATATTCGATTTAGCAGAAAATTTATTATAGCTAGAATTATTTTCGAAGTTATAATTATCCTCTTCCATTAAAAAAAATAAATTAAGATATATTTAAAGATTATTGAGATTGTTTGATTATACCGAAAAAAGATATTGTAAAAAACATCTCCTGCCTAAAGATGGCTAGTTTTTTAATTTAATACAGAAAAAAAGTAAACCACTGCCTTTAGGCAGTGGACGTTGCTTCGCA
>CAYJSY010000096.1:0-2965 GCA_964372925.1 Candidatus Woesearchaeota archaeon | reverse complement strand
TGATAAACAAAGCGGATAATCAGAAGCGAATTAATAACTGTATACTACAATTAAGTTTTTCGGCCGAAAAACTTATAAACCTTGTTATACAGCTTGATAATAGAGATCATTAAGAAAGATATTATTATCATTACAATCACATATCCTTTCATAATCATTTATTTTTTGATAGTCTGGATAAAAAAAGAGAATCAGAATTTTTCTTAATAATTTCTAAGAGTATAAATGGCTAAAATAAGTCCGGTATCAATAAAATATATAATTCATGCAACATTTGAAGCTAGCGGAGCTGTTGAAAAACCAGATATAATTGGAGCTATCTTTGGGCAGACAGAGGGACTTTTAGGAGAGGATTTAGAGATGCGAGAGCTTCAAAAATCCGGCAAAATCGGAAGGATAGAGGTTAGTTTAGAGTATGGAGATGGAAAAACCAGTGGAGAAATAGAGGTGCCGACTGCAATGGATAAAACAGAGACTTCTATAATTGCCGCGGCTCTAGAAACCATTGAAAGAGTGGGTCCAACTGATACTAAAATAAATGTAAACAAAATTGAGGATGTCAGAGGAAGTAAAAGAGAGTATATTTTAGAGAGAGCTAAAAAATTAATGGAGAGATTTGATGAACAGAAAGATACCGATGAAATTTCAGAAGAGATAAAAAGCTCTTTTAAAGCATCAAAAATACAGAGCTATGGAACAGAAAATCTTCCTTGCGGAGACATATCTGAGAATGAATTGACAATAGTAGAGGGCAGAGCAGATGTAATTAATCTATTAAAAAAAGGGATTAAAAATGTTATAGGAATGAATGGAACAAAGCTTCCAAAAACAATTAGTGAGCTAAGCAAAGAAAAAGAGAGTACTTTATTTGTTGATGGAGATAGGGGGGGCGATTTGATAATAAAAAATGTTTTGGAAAACGCAAATATTAAATATATAGCCAAAGCGCCAGAAGGCAAAGAAGTTGAAGAGTTAACTAGCAAGGAAATTTTGCAGTGTTTAAGAAAAAAAATACCTGTTGAAGAATATTTTGATGATCCTAAATATAGGAAAGAAGAAAGAGAAATAAAAAAGATTAGCTCTAAAGAAAAAGAAAAAATCAGGCCGTTTGTTGAAGAACTAGTAGGTACAAAGGGAGCAATTGTATTTAATAACAATCTGGAAGAGATAAAAAAGGTCCCTGTCTGGAAATTAGAATCTTTAGAAATTAATGATGAGCCATATATTATTGCAATTGGCGGGACAGCGACTAATAAAATTATAGAGGACTGTGAGAGAATAGGTTGTAATAATTTAATAGCTATCAATTTTGCAACTTCTGATACAAACATAAATTTAGTCAGTTTGTAGATTTTTAAAAAACGGTTCTTTCATAGATCAAAAAAACCCCTGTCTTATCACCAACCAGAGTTGGTGGTTTGCAAAAAAAGAATTTTACTATATTATTAATAATTTGAAAAGGCTCTTTTTTGTTAGTTGGTTTTTTGAGACCAAAAAATTTCTTTTAGGAATTTTAGGGCAGAGAAAATTAATTTTAACAATTTTCTTAATCTTTTAAATGTTAGTAAACACGCAATTAAATAGAATATAAATCAATTAAACTCAAAATAAATAGATTTTTTTAAAAAACATTTAAAAAATAACAAACTTTTAAATACTTATTTTAATATTTATCAACATGGAAAAGAGGATCTATTTGCCTGATTTTAAATATAAATCTGGAGATTTTAATCCTAATAAGTCTAATGAAATATATAAAAAAAGAATTTACATAGCAGGAATTATATTGATATTTGCAGTATTCATTTACTTTTTATACTTCTCTCTTTTTTTAGCTAAAGAATGCAAGAATGTTGATTGTTATAAAGAATCGCTAGTTAACTGTAAAAAGGCATGGTTCATTAATGAAGAAGAAAATTATGTCTGGATATATGAAATTTTCGGAGAAAATGACAAAAATTCTTGTAATGTAAAAGTTGTTTTATTAAAAATAAAGAATGCAGAAATTAATATAGAAGACTTTCAGGGCAAGGAAATGCTTTGCAGAGTTCAGAAAATTGATGATGTTTTCCCGGAAAAAGACATGTTGAGGTGCAACGGAATTTTAAAAGAAAAACTTCAGGAAATTATAATTGATAAAATGCATAATTATTTATTGAAGAATCTTGGAAAAATACAGGAAGGATTAAAAGAAATTTAATTTTTATTATCTGAAACTAATTAGTTAAATAAAAATGCGAATTATATTCGCTAGCTAAGAACTTAAAAGATAAAATAATTATTTCTTTTCTGTTTTTACTATTTGCTTAACACCACGAACATAATATTATGTTACTCTCCAAAACCATCAATCAATAACTTCAGTATATTAAATTTTAGCCTTTTATTTTAATTCTAAAACTTCATTTAACTTTTTTGATAATTAAAAACTTCTTGTATTTTACCATCGCCTTTAGGCGATGGTTTGTTTGAAAGTTTCTGAGCCAGAAAAAAAGACGTTGCGAAGCAACGTCCACTGCCTAAAGGCAGTGGTTTACTTTTTTTCTGTATTAATAACTCGATTAGTAAGTTGTTTAAGATTTTAGAGGGCAGACTGACAAAAAGTTTAGTGCGGAATTTAGCTAATCACTATTAAAAATATTTAAAGCAGAATTTTATTTTTTTGTAATAATGTTAATTTAGACCTTAATACAAACTAATGGAACCGGCAGACAGTTCATCTTCTAAATTAGATTTTAATAAGTTTAATTTCAATAACTTTAAAAATAATAACTTCTTAATTTTTAGATAACGGACCTATAAGCTAGTGGCAAACTGATTCGTTTACACCGAATACTCGGCAGTTCGATTCTGCCTAGGTCCATGTAAATAAAATATAGATTATACTACAATATTCTTTTTAAGTTAGATTAAAATTAATTTATCATGGCAATTCAATTATCTGCTTATTTATCTTTAAGAAATA
>CAYJSY010000095.1:0-2987 GCA_964372925.1 Candidatus Woesearchaeota archaeon | reverse complement strand
TATTTTTGCTCTGTATCAAATTATTTTAGACCTATTTTATTTAAAAGATTATTTGTTGGATTATTGCTACTAAATGTTATAGTTGAACTTTACTGTTTGTAAATAAAAGGCTAATAAAAGATCGCGTGGCCTCTCTTTTCTGAAATCTTAAGATTTCAAAACTCAAGGCAGAATTAATAATTAAAGAATATATTTAAATCTCACTATTCTTTCAATTTTTCTAAGAACTCAACTACTTTCTCTAATTTAGAAGTTCTGATCCTTCCTTCTTTTACGTCTAAAACAATATTGGATATTCTATCAACTTGTCTTTTATTATAGGGTAATTTTATTTTTTGTTTTAAGGTCGGTTTTTCTCGAGTTCAACCGGCTTCGCCGGCTTTTTCAAACACCCCGCGAACTCCGTCATTGTAACTAAGATTCCTGTTGCTGCCATTCAAAACAGACCTGAGGACAAGGTCGCGAAGCCACAACTGAGTTAAAATACTTTCTTCTTGAGAGTCGATATAATTTTTATCAAATAAGAAGACAGACGTTTCACTAACTTTATTTTCTCTTAAAAACATTCCATAATCTTCAGCCTGATCTTTAAATAAAAATAAAGTTAATTCATCTTCATTAAAAGCAGTCGTTGGAATCTCATAACTTTCTCTTTTTGGAATAATTAAAACTTTTCTTTTTTTGGGTTCTTTAGATTTATCATCTTCAGCTATTTCTCTTTGTTCCCTATAAATTTTTGAATCAGCTAAAAAATATTTTCCTTTTCTATTTTTTTCAACAGCTTGTCTTGCTAATTCTAAATCTAATAAAGGAGAATTTAAATCAAGTAAAACCGGCTCATTTTTTAAATACAAAAAACCTTCTCCTGTATAACTTCCATTACTAGATAAAGAACTTTTTATTCCTTTTTTTATTCTTGCATAAGCTAGATCTCTTGATGAAATTGGATTCGCTATTCCAAATTCTCTTAATGATTCTAAAGATTGATCAAAAGGAATGTTTAATCTATAAACTTTTCCCAATCCTTCAACCTCTGCTTCTAATGTTGGTTTTACTAATGTTTCCATGAATTTTAATATAATTAAGTATTTATAAATATTTATATTATGTTACTTTTATTAAGAAGTTGCAAAAATAACTTAAATAGCCATATGTTAAAAATGTTATTTTTCAGGGGATTTTAACTTTTATTTAAAAAACCTGTTTCACTTTTTAGAGTAAACAAAGAGTTAAAAACTTTAGATGGCTTTTATGACTGATTGAGGTAGAAAAATGGGCGCTGAAGAATATCTTAGAGAGTCTATAAAGAAAAATCCGCACGATCCTATGAATTATTATTATTTGGGAAAGGAGATGATGAATAAGAAATTAAAAGATATAGATTCTTTAGAAGTTATTGAAAGACTATTTAAAAAATCCATTGAGCTTGGACCGCACCTATGGGCCCCAAAAATTATGCTGGGTGAGCTGCTATATAAAATAGGCAGGTTTAAAGAGGCGGAGCCTTATTTTAAAGAAACTTTAAATAAAAAGATGAATGGAATTTCTGTTAAAGAGTATCTAACTAAATGCGTTTCTAAATCTAACCCTGAAGGGAATTATGAAGTTTCTAAGAGAGATTCTCTCTATTTATTTGAGAATAATGTAAGAGAGTTTATAAGAATTTTATTAGAGATTAATTATGGATATGAATGGTGGAGAAAAAGCGTGCCTCAAAAAGTTAGAGCCAAATGTGCGTCGAGAAGAGAGGAGGCGTTAGAAGAGGAGAGAGAGATTGATCTGCTATTATTTGCCGATTTTTATGATTATAGACTTATTATAGAGTCAAATAAACAAATATTTTCTAGTTATATTGATATTAAAGAGTGGTGTGATAAATTACAGGATATGGAACCGATTAGAAATGCCATTGCTCATAACCGGCCGTTAACAAATGCCCCTCTAAGAGTAAAAGATTATTATTTTAGTTTTCAAAAAGTAATGGATAAGATTAGGGGGAAGATTGAGAAATAATAAATAAAGTTTTTTCTGTTTAATTTTGTCTGTTGTTTAAAGATGGCTAATTTTTTCCAGTATTAGTAAGATAGTGGTTGAATGTTGAAGTAAGATCAGAAAAATCCCTTGTCTTATCATCAACTAAAGTTGGTTGTTCGTTGGGTTTTTGGGATACAGAAAATTCATTCAGAAGAATTTTCTGAACAGAAAATGCAGTACATTTTCTTGTGATCCAAAATTGAAACAAGTAAATTTAAATAAACCAAATACTAAAGTATATAGTTTCAATTTATGGGCATGATAAGCAACTTAGAATAGGCTGATGGAGAAGCGGGGCTAGATATTATTAAATACTACAGTAATTATTAGTTTATATGGATAAAAAATTGCTGGTTGGATTGGTTTTTATTGCGGGATTGTCTTTTGTATTTTATAATGTGTTATATAATAATGGAAATTTATTTCCTATAAGCTCTTTTTCTATTAAAGAGGATGTTGAAACTGGTTATGTTACAAAAGTTATAGATGGTGATACTGTTGTTGTGAATGGAGAGAGTGTTAGATTATTGGGAATAGATGCTAGAGAAAAGGGGGAGGAATGTTATAAAGAGGCGAGAGAGAGATTAAAAGAGCTTGTTTTAGATAAAGAGATTATTCTGGAAAAAGATGTTAATGATAGGGATCAGTATAATAGATTATTAAGACATTTGATTGTTGATGGGCGTATTGTTAATATTTTAATGGTGGAAGAGGGATTTGCTATTGCTAGGTTTTATGAAGATAAAAAGTATAGAGAAGAAATTTTAGCTGCTGAAAAAAAAGCTAGGGAAAATAAGATAGGATGTAGATGGAAATAATATATTATTGGGCGATTGAGATGCTGAGTCAGTTTGTGTATTAATTTTCAGCTAACCTTTTATTTTTAGATTCTAATAAGATCAAAAACTTCTTGTATTTTACCTACGCCTAAAACTTCAAAATGTAATTTTGAG
>CAYJSY010000094.1:0-3008 GCA_964372925.1 Candidatus Woesearchaeota archaeon | reverse complement strand
TGTGATAAAACTAAGGGGTTTTCTGATTTTAAATTTTTAGTAATTTATTAATCCACTAATTTAAACTTATTGAATTAATCATGATAGCTCAACCTAAATTCTATAAGGTTATCAACTTTAAAGAGGCTTATTATATATTACTAAATAAAATAATAATCTATAAAAAGGTATTTGTTGTTTATTCAAAATGGAAGCGGATGTAAAAGAATTAGTGGAACTAGGAGAAAACGCTCCTTATTTTATTAAAGAAGAAGAACTAGGAAAATTTTATATTGTTAAAAGAATTGAAATTTTTGAAGATAATACAATTAATTTTGATTGTGACGACAAAAATCATTTAATATTGGGAATGGATATATTAGAAATCCCTAACAGAAAACTTGAGATTATTGTGGAATATGCTAAAAATTATTTGATTAGATCTGTTGTTAGTACATTAAAAAAGTATGCTTATATTAGTAATTATGATTATGTTTCTTATGAGAATTATTCAAACAGGTTTATAATAGAAAATCTGTGTACTAGGAACAATCTAAACATCTCTAAAATAATGCCTCGGCTTTTCAGAAAGATAATTAATAATTAAAGCTTGTTTTATAATATATCCTTAATAAAAATAATCTATAAAAAAGTAATTAAATAATTAAGCAGAAAGATAATGAAGATTAATTGGCTTGCCATATCTTCCAAAAATTTCATAATCTCTACTTACCTTTCTAATTAAAAAAGGAGCAAGACCAAATTTTTCATAACCTTCTTGTAGAACAGACTCGTAAGAATTCCAAAATCCTGAATGATTATTTCCATTAAAAGCAACATATTTTCCTTCATGTTCTTCTAACATCAAAGGCAATTGTTCCATAAAAGCCTCTATTTCTTTTTCTAAAAAATTCTTTTTTTCTAAAGGATTTTCTTTCATAATTTAATAACCAAAGCTATTTTTTAAATGTTTATATGAAGACAATGTTTAAATAATGCTTAATCTTTTTTTATAAGAGGTGATTAAAATTGAAGAGGAACAACATATTCTTAATATTTTAGTAAAGTCAAAAGAGGCTCTAGAAAAAAGAGATTATATTAGAATTAAAAATTTGAGTAATAATGTAATACATCATGCATCCATTCATCAGGACCCAAATGTAGTCTCTGTAGCTGTAATAATATATGCATTAAGCAAGCTAATTGAGAGGGAAAGCTATAAAAAAGAAAAAAATTGGTTGAAATTTTATAAAAATTATTGTCAGAATATAAATGACATGATTATGGCTTTAAAAAATAAAGATATAGAAGCCTTTAATTATGAGGTTAGTTCAAATAGGAGACTAGTTGAAGAGGTTTCTGGAAAATTAAAAGTTTATATAAATGATGTTTTTAGAAGAGCTCAAATAAACAAGGCTTCTAGAATTTACGAACACGGAATTTCTATGGAAAAAACCGCAAAAATTCTTGGTATTAGTTTATGGGAGCTGTTGGAATATGCAGGAAAAACCGGAATTGGGGATGTTAATTTAGGGGTAACAATGTCTATTGAAAAAAGAATAAATATTGCAGAAAATTTTTTTGAATGAAAATGAAATATTTAATATTTGATTCAGGGCCTTTAATTAATTTTTCTATGAATGGTTTGTTGGATATACTTGAAAAATTAAAAGAAAAATGTAAGATAGAGTTTTTAATAACAAAAGAGGTAAAAAAAGAGATTATAGATACACCTCAGAATATTAAAAGATTCGAACTTGGAGCCTTAAGATTAAAAGACTTATTCGAAAGAGGAATAATAAAACATGCCGATTTAACAACCCAGGAAGTTGATGATTTAAGAGAGATTAGGGAAAATTTAATGCAACTAGCTAACTCTACATTTAAAACAAAAAAGACAGAGCTTCATTTAATTGATAAGGGAGAATCTGCTGCTCTGGCACTCTCTGTTATCATGAAAAGAAAAATAAAAGAAGACTCTGTTTTGGTTATAGATGAGAGAACAACTAGAATGTTATGTGAAAATCCGGAAAACCTAAGAAAACTTTTAGAAAAAAAATTACATACCTATGTAGAGTCAAATAAAAAAAATTACAGTTTTTTTTCAGATTTTAAAATAATAAGGTCAACAGAATTAGCTTATATAGCCTATAAGAAAAGATTTATTAAATTAAAAGGAGAAAGTGTTTTAGAAGCTATTTTGTACGGATTAAAGTTTAATGGATGTTCTATTAGTGAAGAAGAAATTCAGGCTATGACTGGAAAAACTTAATAATTTTTTTAAGATAACCGAGAGCTAAAATTTTATCATGTCAAGATGCCTGATGTAATCAATTCCATAAGACCTATATGATGATAGATGTGATTTTAGTTTGAAAAAATTTCTTTTATTAATTCTGGAAATTCTTTTGTTCTCATATCATCCAGGGTGTAATGTCCATAACCTTTGATTTCTATAATCTTACCACCCAATGCATCATGAAATATTTTTAGGCTATTTTTACCATCTTCTTCCTCATCATTTGCTGTAAACATAACAATCTCTTTTACTCTTGAGCTAATTGTTTTGTCTACTGGATACTCATAAAATGCTTTTCTAAATTTATCATTCTTATCTGGGATCTTCCATGGAGCCACAAGAATCAATTTTTTAATTTTTTGTTTTGTTTCTCCCAACCATCTAACTAAAAAAGCACATCCGCAACTATGGCCTATTAAAATTGTGTCTTCTCTAATCTCGCATTTATCAAACTCTTTTTTGAATTTACTATAATCTGGCTTCCATGGCTCTGGCATAAGGGGAGTATAAGTCTCTATACCTCTAAGTATTAACGCTTTTTTAACCCAGGGAATCCAGTGTTTATCATAAGTTCTAGTTTCTATATTCATAGCTTTTTTCTCATTTGAAGGGCATCCATGAATAATAATGCAGTTCATTGTTCTAATTTTATTGTTTTTACCATGCTATTTTAAAAATTAATACAGAGCAAAAATAAACCTCTGCTTTTAAGCAGAGGACAAATCTTTCA
>CAYJSY010000093.1:0-3029 GCA_964372925.1 Candidatus Woesearchaeota archaeon | reverse complement strand
TTGTTAAATCTTGGCCTCTAGCTTAACCTAACAGACTTATTAATTTTGGTAATTGATTAACATAATAATATCGGTCTTTAATACAGGAAAAAAGTAAACCCCTGCTTTTAAGCAGAGGACAAATCTTTCAGATTTGTATTTTCGCTCTGTCTCCTAAAGTCCAAACAAACCATGCCCTTTAGGGCATGGTAAGACACAAGGACTTTATGATGTTATTAATAATTAAAAATCAGAAAAACCCTCCTGTTTGTTCTTTAGTCCAGAAAAAATTTTGTATTTTTTCTGGACAGAAAATAATTTGCCATCGTAAATATCGGCTGTATAAAGAATTTAATTTATAGGGTCTATTTTTTCTGCACTAAAATCGGCAATAATCTATTTTTTAGACACGTTCTTGTTAAGAAAACCAAGGATAGACAGAGGTTCTTTTGATTTTATTGAAAACCTTTCAGTTTCTCCCCTATCATTAACTCCAGTTATAGTCAATTGGTAATTATCTATATTATCTATTTTTATTTTTCTCTCTAAATTCCAGTTACCATCCCCCATACTACTATCTAATTTATCATTCCATATTTCATAACTAGTTCCAGCATTATAATTCTCAAAATCAAATTTAGGAGCAGTTTCATTTTTTCCGTTTTTATTGTTATAATTTAGATAATTGCCAAAATATCCAATTGCCATTCCACTAAAAAAAATTCCTGATAAAAATAAAATTTTTTTCATGTCCATAAATTGAAACCATATACTTTAGTATGTGGTTTCTTTAAATTTACTTGTTTCAATTTTGGATCACAAGAAAATGTAATACATTTTCTGTGCAAAAAATTCTTCTGAATGAATTTTCTTGTATCCCAAAAACCCAACAAACAACGCCTTTTAAGGTGTGGTAAAACTAAGGAGTTTTTCTGATTATAAACTATAAAATTAAACATTTAAATAAATTGTTATAGACTTTTATAAAGAAATTTCAAAGTCTCCAAATTCTTTTTTTAAAGTCTTAAAAACTTCTTTCTCGATAATAACTCTCCCTTTATTATAACCTGCCAATGATTCATTCAACTCATTTGTATCTGATTCTTTTAAAGACCCATTCTCTATTTTTAAAACCTTATTACCAACAATCAAAAAATTAGGCTTTGTTAAAAATAATTCGGCATGTCTATCCTTATCCCCTTCTTTAAATGTAATAATAACTTTAGTCTTTTGCAATAATCCCAGCTCTTTTCTTTGAGCATATTCAATAACTTCCTGTACCAGGTAAAAACTTTCTTTTCTTAATCTTTCAAAATCATATTTGCTGAAAATTTTTTTGGTCTTTAATTTCTTTTTCATATCAATAAGTTCGTTTAATGTATGTAAAAATTTTGGATTGCTTTTTGCTTTATTAACTAATTCTGATTCATAATCTCTAATCAAATTGTTTTCCAGCTTCTCTCCAAATAAACTTTTTAAAATTTTGAATATATTATTATAAATCTCATCGAATGTTTTTTCCATCATCCTTTTTTCAAGGGCCTCTCTCAATGTTTTGAGTCTGTTTAAATAATCTTGAGAATTTTTCATTAATCTGTCAATTTCCTTCCCAGTTACCTCTTTTATTTTTCCGTGTTCATATCCTTTGTAATATTTTATAGCTATTTCTTCTAGAATATCTGCATATTTCGGCTCAAGAAGCTTTTCTTTTTCAACAAAAATTCTTTTAACTTCTTTAACTGTCTCATATACATTTGTCGGTGGCAAACCATATAGCATTAATAGTGCTTGGCTTGGCGTTATTGCCCCCCAATAAATATCGCTAACAACTATATCTAATAATTTCCTTTTTGCAATATCTTGTGTCTTATCCCCCATACTCATAAACATATCAATAGATTCTGGAGATGGTTTTATTTTTCCCATTTTTAATAATAATTTCCACGGCAAAAATCCTCCTCTATCATAGATCGGTACTCCGTCCCTCAAAAAAGTATAAAAAATAGGATTTGCATCTTTAACACCATCCCAAAATTCTGTAAGAAGATAAACTTGAGGTGAAAGCTTGTTTTTAACTCCCGCAAACTCCTCCGCCTGCATAACATAGCTGTAAATTATATTCCTAAGTTTTTCTTTTAGTTCCAGTCTAGGCATTCTTTTAACGTCTGTATCATCGATTATAATATAAATGTCAACGTCACTTGTCTTAATAACCTCTCCTCTCACTAAACTTCCGCCAATAACATAACTATAAACATATTTTTCAAATTTTTTTAAGACAAGAGACTTATGTATCTGTGCCACTCTTAGAGCTCCTAGAATTCCCTTGTCATGCAAAGGAAAAGACATTCCAATAGCTTCTATTAAATCGTATTTTGAATCTATACATAACTCCCATAAATCTTTCTCTAAGAATATATTAAGCCATATTTTCAGATTATCCTCTTTAATTTTTTTTACTATGTCTATCTTAACTGCATTAAATTCCTTATGTTTATCATCATCTAAAACAACAAGAAGATGCATTGGTTTTTCTTTTTTTTCTTCTTCACCTAGTTCGTTCTCATTGTCAAAAATTTCTGCTGCCTGTGGAGGAATTATTCCAATAGCATTTATGAATTTATATTTATTTAAAATAAATTTTTTTATATCTTCTAATTTTTCTCTAACCTTATCAATCTCTTTTTGGTCTTTTGGAGCTACTGCACTAGGAACATTCAAATTTTTTAGCTCTGGATTTTGATATTTACTATCATCCAAACTTTCCTCGCGATCATTTTTTTTATTTTCTTCTTGCATGTTATCTATATTTATATCAAGATTCTTGAAGACTGCGTACTTTAGTGTGTGGATAATCTTGAGCATCTAAAAATCCTAAACAAACTACCCACCTTAGTATGCTGTAAAACGCAAGGATTTTTTGATTTTTAAGTTTTTGCAGGGAAATTTTTTATATTTTACTATAATTATTTTATCGTAGCTTTTTTCCCGTACCAATAAAATTAAAATAAGATTGTTTTTAAATCTGTTGGTGTAAAAATTTCTGATAC
>CAYJSY010000092.1:0-3263 GCA_964372925.1 Candidatus Woesearchaeota archaeon | reverse complement strand
CTAATAATATCAAAATGGTGAAGAAAGCACAGGGTCATGTAGAAATAATTTTGTCTATGGTTTTGTTCATAGGTTTTTTAATTTTTATATTTGTTTTTTTTAATCCTATAATTAAAACAAAAAAAGATTCAATAGATAGCATTCAAAAAAAAATTATGGATGAAATAACTTCTAATATAGGAAAACTTTCAGTTGTTGTTGAAAAACCAGATGAGGATTGTTATTCTCTGGACGAGGTTAAAGACGAATATTTAAAAAAAGTTAACGGTGAATATGTAAATAATTTTATTGAGACTAGAGAAACTTCTGATGAAAAAATATATACTATTTATTTTGGAGATTTTTTTGACCCAGTATTTGCTGGAAAAATAAGCTGTGATGACAAAAAAGAAAGAAATTTTAAATTAGGGGGTTATATAGAAGATAAAATTATAGTCTATGAAAAGATTATAGATTTAAAAAGAGGGTATGAAAATGGTTTACTCCAAAAATCTTTTGGAACAGAAGAATTTTTATTTAGTGTTAAGGGTATTGATGGAAATATTATAGAAGAGGCAAGCGTGAATAAAAAAATACCAAAAAATGTTGATATAATATCAAAAGATATCCCTATAAGGGCCATGAAAAAAAATGGATTAATATATGAACTAACTTTAAATATAAAAAACTGGGATTAAAATATAAAAAGTAAACTTAATAAGATGAATATAATTTTAAAAAATCCTAACCCCAATTATAAATTGAAATTTTTTTTCCCTAATTTTATTTCTAACTATATATTAATTTTTTTAGTGAGTTCTCAAGATTATCAAAAACTTCTTGTATTTTACCTACGCCTTTAGGCATAGGTTTGTTTGAAGTTTTTGAGACCAAAAAATTCCTTTCAGGAATTTTAGGGCACAGAAAATCTTTCAGAAGATTTTCTGCTGCAGGAAAAAAGACATCGCCTTCATTGCGGCGTCCTCTGCTTAAAAGCAGAGGTTTACTTTTTTCCTGTATCAGAAAAACCCCCCCATCTTACCACTAACTAAAGTTAGTTGTTTGTTGGGTTTTTGGAGTGATACGGAATTGAAAACTGGATATACTGCATAATAAATTATGCAGTTTTCAATTTATGAATATAATCAAAATGAGATAACTCTTATAAACATCGAAGATTTGTTATCAAAAGAAGGGTATAACAAAATAAAATTATTAAATATGTATAAATTATTTAGTTAATAGAATTAAAAAATAGAAATAGATTAAATTAGAAAAATGAAAAATAAAAAAGCTTGGATAAGAATTGTTGAGGCATTTATAGGGATTATGATAATAATGGTTGGAGTTCTGGCCATTCTATCAAAACAGCCCTTAAAATCTGATATTTCTGAAGAGGTTTATGAAAAACAGAGACAGATCCTTGAAATCATAGCTAATAATAATGATATGAGAGAGGAAATAATTGATGGCGGTACAAATTTAGCTGACGCATACATCTTAAAAAACATTCCAGAAACATGGGGTTTTAAAACAAACATTTGCGAAGTGGATCAAGTTTGCAATTTTGATACTCCAAATGACAGAGATTTATATATAAGTGAGACAATTATAAGCGCAAATCTGGCAAATTATCCTAATGAAAAATCAAAAAAACTAGTTTTTTTTGTCTGGAGAAAATAGGTTTTTTGGAAATGGCATAATAAAACTGAGGATTATACAATAATCGCGCCAAAAAAATCTTATAATTAAACTAAACTACGACGATATTAATGAAGAGGTTATTGTCAGACAGATATTTTTTAGGATGAAGACATATTTATTGCAATAGTAATAAGTTTTACGGACTAAAAGATAAGAGAATCAAATGCAAACTCTGTAAGAAGAAATATAGCCGAGATAATCTGAAAATAGAGATACAAATATTATATTATTTCTATCTTGAATTATTAGCCAAGAAGATTACAAAAGAGATGGAATTATATCCATTTCACTAAAATTTTATACAGATAATGCTTAGTTCTACAGACGATTGACCATCAAAATCATTTGTAACGCAACCATTTGGATAAGGATAAATATCTCCATCATCTCCTACAAGTACTTCCCAGCAGCCAACAACTTTCCACCCTTGATCTGAATTACACTTTATCCCATCATAATTGCTCCCAGTGTAAATAGAATTAGAATCTGCCCTAACATTGTCGAGTGCAACAAATGCACTACTTGGACCACTAATAAGTGAAATAGGCCTATTATTCGAAGGACCATCTTTTCTATAAGCTTGAGCATGCTGTATATTACTGCTCGGCAAATTATCAATATAATTCTGCAAATCAACCTCATTTCCTAATTTATTTTTAACATTTATCTCATCAGAGGTATGTCCAAGAACATTTGGATTCGGATTTCCTGTTAGATAATCTCCATAACTAATCGCCAAACCTATCACAAATAAAAATACAAAAACTGTTGATAAAATCCACAAATCTTTTTTCTTTATTTCAATATTCATTTTCAAATTAACTAAAATTATCTAACATTTTAATATTAATACTTGATACAAAATAAATAAATTTTTGGATGAACGCATCTCCAAGCAAGATACCACTGATTATAATAATCAACTCCATTTTTTTCTGGATAAAATTGGGTTATTCTGTCTGTACTACATCCATATGTTGATAATTTTTGAGCTCCAGCACCAACAGCTTTATAATTAGTGGGGCATGTAGCTCTTACACTATTGCCTACAGTATCCTCTGCTTCAACAACTATAAGGTCAACAGAGCTACTCTGCAAATTATCAATATAATTCTGCAAATCAACCTCATTTCCTAATTTATTTTTAACATTTATCTCATCAGAGGTATGTCCAAGAACATTTGGATTCGGATTTCCTGTTAGATAATCTCCATAACTAATCGCCAAACCTATCACAAATAAAAATACAAAAACTGTCGATAAAATCCACAAATCTTTTTTCTTTATCTTTATTTTAATAGTCACCATCTTTCTTTATATAATAATATTGGATTTAAATACTTTTTGTTAATTTCGGCTCTGTCCAAAATCTCTAATAAACTAAGCCGAATAAAAACGGCATTGTAAACTTTTCGTCGCTTCTTGAATTTCTTTTTCAGTTATCAGAAAATGTAGTACATTTTCTTGTGATTCAAAATTGAAACAAGTAAATTTAAATAAGCCGCATACTAAAGTATATGGTTTCAATTTATGGATATAATCAGTTTAACGATTACTTAAAGATATCAGAAACTTTTTTC
>CAYJSY010000091.1:0-3264 GCA_964372925.1 Candidatus Woesearchaeota archaeon | reverse complement strand
AAATTTAAAATATCATCAAAAGATTTATAAACTCTTATTATTATTATTATTATTATGAAAAAGAGTGTTATCGCTGGTTTATTATTATTAACTTTGTTTATTTCTGCTAGTTTTGTTTCTGCCGGAATTCTTGATATATTAGATAAGTTTTTTTCGTCTGGTAGCTCAGGCAATGAGGATCCTAGTTTAAGAGGAGAATTAGGATCTCTTGCGCCAATAAATACCGACAATTTAATTCATTATTATAAATTTGATAGTAGTTTAACAGATTCTACTGGAGATGCGAATCTTAGATTAGCTTCAGGAAGAAGAGTTTCTTATACAGAGGGTGTTGTGGATGGGGCAGTAAAGTTAGACGCCTCTAAAAATTTAAAATCAGTCGGAAGATTAAGAATACCTAATAATGTTTTATCAGTTAGTTTTTTTATTAATTTTGGATCTTCAAGAAGAAGCAATTTATTTATTGACAAAATGAGCACTATTAGAAGTCAAAATGATAGATTTTCTAAAGGATTTGGGGTAAGAGGAGATAGAAATGGGATAGAGTGGTGGGCCGGAGGGAGGGGAGATGGTTGGTTGAAATGTGATATTGGAGATTTTGTTGATAGATGGAATCATATAGTTTTAACTGCGGAAAGAAATGGAAAAAAGAAAATTTATATTAATGGAAAATTCTGTGCTGAGAATATGGCGGGAAGCAGATCACTAAACGACAATAGTGCTCTATTCCTAGGCAATAGAAATCTTGACGGAGCTATAGATGAGTTTAAGATTTGGAGTAGAGTTTTGACAGATGGGGAAATTAAAGAAATATATGATTCATATTATAAAGTAACAGAAAAGGTAGAATGTATATTTAAAAATTCAAAAGAAGAACAAAAATGCTATACTGCAGAAGAAAACTCAAGATCTTCTTGTAGTGGAACAGAAGGTTGTATTATGGATGTTAATGGTAAGAAAGAAGAAAAATTAACTTGGAAAAGTTCTTGTGGGGGTTATGCTTATACAACTATGGATGGTAATAACGAAAAAATTGAGTTTGAATGTAAAAAAGAAGTATGTATAGGTGAAGTTGTTCCTTTATTCACAGGCGGAACAAAACTATATGTTAATGACAACTTAAACGCAGTTAGAAGTATTTTAACAAGTGCAGACCTGCCCAATATTCTTAAAGCAGGTTCATTTTCAGGAAATGTTGATGTAGATACAAGGTTTGCCCTTGATATTGGATCAAATCCAAAAATAACATTTGCAAAGCAACCAACAAGTTCTGATGATCCGGTTTATGCACTAACAACAAGTACAACACAAGCAAATTATATCTATAATGCTACTGTAACTTTTGGAAAGGCTGTGAATTTTTCACATCCTGATTCAGAAGGACAGACAATAAGATTGTTCAATAAGGACTATGTTGTTGCTGCTGAAACTGATACTGATACTCTAGTATTATTAGAATATTCTAAGAGATTAAATCTAGATAGTATTAATAATCAAAAAAAAGAGGTTACTATTGAAGGTTCTTCTTATACTATTGAATTAGTTTCAGCTTCAGATACAGCCGCAACTATAAAAGTTACAAATAGTGCCGGAATTTCTGAAAGTAAAGAAGTTTTCGAGGCACAAAGCAAAATTATTAATGGTATAAATATAGCTGTTCCAGATGCAGATGAAACAAATCTTAAATTATCTGCTACTGTTGTTATTGTAACAAACAAGATAACTCTTGAAGATGGATCGCGTGTTATGTTTGGAGAAACTGATTTTGTTATTGATGGAACTTTTGTTAAAATTAATAGTAATTCGCTTAGGGGTAGAGTAGATCAATTAACTGATATAATAATAAGTGTCTATGCCCCCTCTTCTGAAAAAGACGCTATTAAAGTTGGACAAAGTTTTATTGACCCTGTTTATAAAACATTCAGATTGGATTTTACTAAACTATCAAATTCAGATAGTAGAGAAGATATTATAATCTCTCCTAAATCTGACGATAAGATGGATGTAACCTTTACAGACTGGAGGGGTATTACAAAAAAACTTCAGTGGGCTAAATCTCTTACTGGAGATAGAGTAGAACTAATGGCTGACGACGACAACAGGCATATAGCTGTTGCTGAGATGGGAATTATAAGATATGGTGAATTAGTTGTTGTTGGTAACGAGAATGATGGAAGACTAGTGAAACTAAGTGCAGTAAAGAATTCCTCCCAAACCGGAAGCACAAATACTAACGGCGATAAAGTTGAATTCACTGATGTATTTTCAGGAGATGTTTATCAAGCAACATGGACTTCTGATGGTGTTGGTACTATTTCAATAGGCGGAAAAAGTTATGGTGTTTACATGATAGGAAACCCTAATAACGCAATTGAAAACTTGCAGGTTAAATTAGATTATCCTGATAGCAGTGGAGAGGGTGTTTGTAACTTTTATACTTGCAGCCGTATCAGAATTGCATATCCGACAATTCAAACTTCTAAGGGAGCTAAAATTATGTTTTATAAGCCATTAAAATGGGACCTAATAGGTAGTTATGATCAACCTAGCCAATTAAGAATTCCAGATGGAGACGGTTATACAGATATTGATATAAGTAAATTGGGCTCAGAAATTAATGCTGTTAGTATTGGAGAGCTTAATTTTGAGTTATCTAAAACAGCAAATAAACTCAGTTTGTATTTGAAAAGTGTTAATGGCGTTACAATAGATCAGGCAGCACTAATAGTTATTGAAGAAAAAGATAATAAAGGTAAGTACAACGCAGTAATTACTGTTTTAGAGCCTGGAAGAACAGGAGATGATGGACTAGGGGTTGATTCATCTTTATCAAGAGATACATGGAGCAGAGCTTCTTCATTCTGGAGACATGCAAGAGCAAGTGATAGCAAAATAACAGATGCTGCAGATTTATGGGGCACAATTGTTACATTTGATGCGTCAGATGCAGATCAAGTTAAATCTACTATAAGCTATCCAGACGAACAGATTTATCCAGAAATTTATATGGCAGATACATGTAAATAAAATATTTTTTAATAACCAACCTTTTTTAAAATAGACAGTTTTAAATAACCCCCTATTTTGTAGTATTCAGAACAGAGAAAATACAAGATATTGTAGTTTTAGTTGGGTTTTTCAAAATCCCCAATAAATAATTTAAACATATTAAAAGCATTAACTACACTACTTCTTAAATAATACCCCATAATATAACTCTACAACAATTTTAAATATTTTTATTGGAATTATACAATTTATATT
>CAYJSY010000090.1:0-3355 GCA_964372925.1 Candidatus Woesearchaeota archaeon | reverse complement strand
ACTATTAGACATTATTAATTTCGTATCATCAGAAACTGCAAAAGAAAGCTTGCCTCTAAAATCTCCTGAAACCCCTAAAATTGATTCAGAAACAGTTATAAGATTTTTCTGGTCTATTGCTGAGCTTATCTTGCTTTCATCTTTAAAAGAGACTATGGCCTCATCTGTGTCATGAATATACATTCCAATTTGTTTTGTCTGGATATTTCCTTTAACATTAAAAACATCATCTTCTAACTGATTAACAAAAGCATAATTATATTTTTTATCTTCAGTTATAGGCCCGTCTGGATGTGGAAAGAATTTTTTATCTCCTATTTTTACATACATTCCCTCATCTCCAGTTAGACTAGGAGTTCCCCACATCTGAATTTTGCCTTTTTCATCTATTTCAATCTGTCCTGATTTTTTATCTAAACCAATTGTCATTCTTTTTGTTAAATCGCTACTCTCAACTAACCATTCGTTGCCTCTCTCAACTAATACATCTTCTGTACCGAACGCGTTTCTTTTTGTATCCTCAGATTTTTTAACATAATAACCAGATTCAAGAAGAAGCATGTTTTTCCTTTCATTATTATTTTTACTATCTAGATAATAAGTATAATATTTGTTATTATATTTATCAAGCACTATCTTTTCCACTTTAGATGGCAAAGCTTCTTCTCTATGTATAAAATGCTCTTTTCCACTAGGGTCTTTTATCTGAAAGGTGTCATATTTCTTATTTAATAATGACTTATAAGTTATTTTATCTCCCTCTATGTTATCAGATAAACGTACTGTTTTCCCTGTCGCCTCGCTTAAAAGTGTTTCTGCCTGTTTGTTATTAAGAAGCTTTAAGAATTCGTTTTGTTGTGTTGTATATTCGTTGTTTATCTTAATGAATGTTGTGTCCAACATGTCCAACAAATCTAAATATTTTTTTCCTGCTTTTTCATCAGAGTCGAAGGCTTCTAGTAGTTTTTTCTTTCCATTTTCATCCAGAAAATCTTTCCATAATTTTTTCTTCTCCTCATCATCCAATAAATTCCAAAAATTATTTCTTTGCACATCATCTAACTCATTCCATATACTGTTTATTTTTGATTTATCTGGAGGATTTTTTAAAAATTCTGTTCTTAAATCATTAATTCCGGGAGATTCCTGAGAACTCACTAAACCAACTAAAAAAAGTGTTAGAAAGAAAATTAGAAAAAAAAATTTTAATTTATAATTAGGGCTGGAAGTTTTTAAAATTAATTTCATTTTTTAATTTATCTGGTTGATTTTTTATTACAATTTATTAAAATATTATTTATCACTTTTAATCATTATATTATTAATTTTTTCAAGTATTTTTTATGTTAATTTTGATTATTTTTTGTTATTACTTATAATTTCTTTTATTATTATGCCTATAAATTGAGCCAATTAATTTATTATCTGGCTATGATATTGTTTTCAATTTTGGATCACAAGAAAATGTACTGCATTTTCTGTGCAGAAAATTCTTCTGAATGAATTTTCTGTATCCCAAAAACCCAACAAACAACACAATTTAATGTGCGGTAAGATAATAAGATTTTTCTGATATAATCTAAATCAGTTAATCTTATCCTTTAATATTTATTAGTTGATTATTATCTTTTTTATAGTCGGTTGTATATATTTAATAAAATCTCTCTAGTTTTGTTTATTTAGGAGCATTAGCATAGTTTGGAGCAATTTCCTGTATTAGAGAAGATGGAGAAACCTCCTCTCCAGTATATTTATTCAGGAATTCAAATGAATAGGGTTCTGAACTAGTATGGTTTTCTGATATCACAACTAACATTTCTCTCTCTCTGAATTTTACAATATCAACATAAAGATTATCCTCTTCTGCTAAAGCGCCCACACAGTTAATGCAGTACATGGCAGGATCTTGTTTATGGGTTTCTGTAATAAAACTAGCTATTCCTAAAATAGCATCTAGCTCGGAATTAATTGAGATTAAATGATCGTCTAATTCAAAATTAGTTATATAACTGTCTTTCTTTATCTTAATAAGAAGGTCAACTAAAAATGAAACCTCTTTTTCTCCAATAGAAGCTTTGGTTTTTGGTTTTTTAAATGAAATTTCAAAACCCTGGTAATTTTTTTGCAGGCAGCGGTCTATTTTTTCGCTGACATATAAAGAAAGCTCTTTTTCAATTGTTTCTTTAGTCGGCATTAACAAAAGGCTTTCATAATAATAGTACGGAATAAAAATTCTTTTTAAATCAAAAAAATATTTTGGCTTTTTGTAATAGCCTCCTTGTAATCCAATTGTTTCTAGAGCTTTTTTTGAGGTTTCTTCTGCACAATTAAGAATATCTGATTGAATTGAATTTAAAGTTGGTTTAACCTCTGATCCAGAGAAAAATTGTTCGCTTTCTGATTTTTTATTTTCAGAGATAATATAAGAACCGCCGGCTATTGCGGCTATAATAAAAATTGCAAGGATTATAAAGACCGTTGTCTGGCCTCTTTTTTTCATAGCAAAATTATGATTTGTATATATTTAAAGTTAATTAATTTTATTTTTATTGAATTTATTTTATATCTGTATCTTTTGCAGACTCTATAAATATAACTCAATCTACTTTATTTTTAGTTTGTTAGATTACCTCACAAACCCTTTTTTTATAGCTTATTTTCGTTATTGAAAGAGGATTATTTCAGGGACAACACACAAAAAATTAACACCGCAATATTTAAATATAATTTTAGATTGATAATATTGCAAAATTAAAATGTTAGATAGTCTAGTTTTAGAAGAAAGCGCCGAAATTGATTATAACATCTTACAATCTATCAATGATTCTCGAATCATAAATAAACATGGAGAGTTGTTAAAAAAGCTTGAATCTTTTCAGGCCCCATATTTAGAAGAGAAATTATTATCTGATAACAAGTTTAGAAATGGAGAAGAGTATCAAGAGGCGTTCACAGAATTTAAGAAATATCTGGCTTTATCTAAAATTGTCGGCAAAAAAATGTCTATGATGAGTGAAAAGGTTGATGAAGTATGGCATCAGTTTATTTTATTCACTCCCCAATATCACAAATTTTGCGAGGAAGTATTGGAAGGGTATTTTCATCATATACCAAAAACTTCGCTGACGCCACTAGACCCCAAAGGAAGGGAAAATTTTATTGAATCGTATAGAAAAATATTTGGGGAGATTCCTGAAATATGGGGACTAAAAAATAAGGCAGGAGCTATTTGTGATGATGGATGTTCTCCTTCTGGAATGTGTCGGCCCTGTAATAACCTATGCGGTTACTGTAAAGAGAGTTAATAGAGGATATTTATAAACTGAAAAAATCTGATATTTTTTGTTTAAATTTT
>CAYJSY010000089.1:0-3356 GCA_964372925.1 Candidatus Woesearchaeota archaeon | reverse complement strand
AATTACATTTTGAAGTTTTAGGCGTAGGTAAAATACAAGAAGTTTTTGATATCAATAATGGATTATGATATTTACTGAAAAACATCATTTGAAAAGAGTGCATTGTTGTGAAAAAGTTGTGAGCATTGTCCTTATAGGTTTAATAAATCAAAAATCAAAAACATTTATAAATATAAATAATTTAGAATAAAAATGAAAAGAGAGTTGGTAGTTAGATTATTTTTAGTATTAACAATTTTAATTATAAGTTCTGGATTAGTTGTTGCACCAAATCATATTTTTGAGTTGGATGAGGGAGATGATGTTGATACAACTGAAAAATCTGGAATAGGTTCTGATATTAATGATGAAGAGGAAATTGAAAAGTTAATAAAAGAGGCAGAAAAATTTGATGAAGAGCTTGGTGTTGATGCTGGACTAACTCCAGACAGTTTTTTTTATTTTCTTGATGGTTTCATTGATTCTAGACCAGAAAAAGTTGCTGAGATGAAAGAGATGGCAGAGAGATGCAGTCAAGGCGATAAGAGCGCTTGCGATGGTTTTGAGATATCTTTTAAAAAATATAGAGAACATGCAGATATTGATGAGAGAGAAGTTTCTCCAGAAGAAAAAGAAAAAGCTCAAAAAACTTCTAGAGCAATAAGAGGAGTTTTAATTAGAGATATAGCAAAAAATATTGATCCAACAAAAAAAGATGAGTTTGTAAAAGAAATTGTGAAGAAAGAAAATAATATAGATACTGCTGCTGAAATTGCTTCTAAAATTAATGAATTATGTGGAAAGTTAGTTGAGTTGGGCGAATTTGAAAAGGCTAACAAAGTTTGCAATTTGGAAGAGGACGATGAAGACTCTCCTGCCTGGTTGAAAAATAAAAGAAATGAGTGGAAAGGTAAGATGAGTGAAGACGCTAAGAAATTTTTTGAGGTTTTAACTGATTGCATGAAGATTACTGAGGATGGTAAAAAAGGAAATTCTGGTGAATGTAAGTGCAATGAAATGCCAGATGCACAGGCAGTTTTATGTGTAGATATTGCTGCGGCTGAAGATGCATGTAATGATGGGGGGGATAAAAGTGCTTGTGACGATTCAGAATTTCTTATAGAAGAATTTATGAAGGGTTTGCCTAATGATTTAAAAGTTGCTGTAGAGAGAGCCATGAGTAAATTTGAGGAGGAGGGATTTGAGAGACGTGCTCCTCCAGAATGCGAGAAAGCTGGAGCTAATACATTTGAAGAGTGTATGTTAATAATGGCTGAGCAACATCTTCAGTATGCTCCCGAACCGTGTAGAGATCCTATAAGGAATGCTATTAAAGAGGGAAAGGTAAAAGGAGAGAGGGATGCTAGAGAAATTTGTGAGAAAATTATGTTTGAAGAAAACACTCCAGATGGATGTAAGGGTTTGAGTCCTGATGAATGCGCCGAACAATATGAAGACCGTGGAAGGGGAAGAGGTCCTGGTCCGGGGGTTGTTTTTCAGGTTTGTGATAATATACAAGATTCTAGTGCCAGATTAGCTTGTTATGATGCTAATGCTAAAGGGGTTGGAATTACAGGAGATTATTATCGAGAAAAACAGAAATTTAGAGAAGAATTTAGATCTAAAGAATTTGATTATGGAGAGTATAGAAAAGAATTTAATGAAAAGTTTGATGGCGATTTTAGAAAAGATCGTGAAAAAGAATATATTGATTTTGCTAAAGAAAGGTATAAATACAGTTATGAGCGGGGCGAAGGAAAGGGCAGAAGTAATAGAGGCAGAGAACAACACCAGGCTAAAATAGACGCCTTTTTTAATTCAGAAGAGTTTAAAAATAGAGACGGAAAACCTTGGTTCTGTGATGGTCCTCCTGAAAAGCCATGTTATCTTGGAGAGTCTTATAACTATCCCTTTGAAGATAATGTAGATAAAAGATATTATAATAAACAACCCTGTCCCTATGGATATTATCAGCAGTGTAGTGGAAGTCCTGAAACCGGAGCTTGTAGTTGTGTTGAAGATAATAAACAATATCAACAAACAACCTGTAGAGCTGGGGAGTATTTTGATTCTAACCAGAGAAGATGTGTTAGTCAAGATTATGCTAGTCAGTGTGGACCTGGACAACGTTGGGATACTGCAACAAGATTACAAACTCCTCAAGGCAGTTGTGTTCCAAATAATTGTCCTTATGGAGTAAATCCTAATACTGGACAATGTGCAGAGCAGGGAATTTCTAGTGGCGGAGGCTGTAGTAAAAGTACTTCAAGATCAGATTGTATAGCTACTTCAGGTTGTGCATGGAATGATGGACCTAGTGGTTATATTGGTTGTTACAATGCCGGATATGTTGATAGTAAAAATACTGCATGTAATTATAATGGAAAATGTGATTATGGAGAGAGTTCAGGATCTTGTCCAAGTGATTGTGGAAGTTATACTGGTGGTGGAAGTTGTTATAATGTTAAACTTCAAAGTAGTTGTGTATCTCCTTGTGTTTGGTATAGTGATTCATCTCATCTAACGAGAGGAGAATCTCCTCATTGTGATGATACTGCTCATGCAACTTCAAGTGTATCTGGAACAACTGGTTCTGGAATATGTTCTGGTTCTCCATCATTTTATTGTCCTACTGGCACTCTTCAATGTATAAATAGTGCTTGGGGATGTAGTGATGGGAATAGTAAATCTGTTTACGGAGGTAGTGGTGGATCATGTCGTTCTGGAGAACATTGGGTTCCTGAACCATCAAATCCTCCTAATTATGGATACTGTGTTCCTGATTCGCAAACGCCATCAACTACAACAAGTATTACTCAATGTCCATCTGGAACTTATCCAGAAGCAGGTATATGTAAGCCCATAGAAAGCACAACAACTACTACATCACCTCCACCGAGCGGAACAAGTCCTCCACCAAGTGGGACTGGCTCTGCTATAAGTGGAAGGGCTATTTATGAAAATCCTTTTTTAAAATATTATTTTGAATATTAATCTTTTAGATCTATCTTAAATACCCTTTCAATTAGATGATAGCTCTTTTGTTAAATACACTACTTCTTAAATAATACCCTACAATATAACTCTACAACAATTTTAAATATTTTTATTGGAATTATACAATTTATATTCGATAAAAATAAATAATATTAATCTTATTAGTTTTATAATGATTTTATAGCTAACAGAAAATAAATAATAATCTTAGAACTACCGAAGAGGGTTGTCAAACCTAAAAAATAGAGCCACTAACTTATTAAAAGGAAGTATTATGGTTTAGTGTAGTTAAACATAAAATTAGGGAGTACAAATTATATCTCAATTTCTGATACAGAGCAAAAATAAACCTCTGCTTTTAAGCAGAGGACAAATCTTTT
>CAYJSY010000088.1:0-3405 GCA_964372925.1 Candidatus Woesearchaeota archaeon | reverse complement strand
AATAATTTTGAGAGAATTTTTTGAATTCTTTAATTTTGATAATATAAAATATGAAAAGACGGTCTTGGACTAATTAACAATTAAAATCAGAAAACCCCTTAGTTTTATCGCACCTTAAAAGGTGTTGTTTGTTGGGTTTTTGGGATACAGAAAATTGAGTTTCAACAATTTTCTTGTAATCCAAAATTGAAACAAGTAAATTTAAAGAAACCACATACTAAAGTATATGGTTTCAATTTATGGACATGAAAAAGATAATAGGATATTGGTTGGATGAAGAAGAAAATGCAGAAGATATTGATATAGATGAAATAGAAACTATTGTAGAAAGGACCTAGTTATCTAAATACTGGTGATTAAACAAACAAAATCCAGACTAAACTTTTTATAAATCTATCCTAGCATATTAATTAAGTTATTAATAATCAATAAAAATCCTTCTATAAAGAGTATTTTAATCTAGTTCTTCGCCTTTTAATTTACAGAATTTATAAACCTAGATTGTAAGGTTAAAAGGACTTGATAGAAAAATATCAATAATTACCAATATTTATAAATACATAAATAAATATGATAAAGGGCTTAAAGAATGTTTAAAGAAATAAACATATCATAAAAACCATCCTGTCTTACCACCGACTAAAGTTGGTTGTTTGTTGGGTTTTTGGGATACAGAAAATTCATTCAGAAGAATTTTCTGCACAGAAAATCCGGGAGATTTTCTTGTGATCCAAAATTGAAAACTGGATACACTACTACATAATAAATTACGTAGTTTTCAATTTATGGGCCTAAGGAAATAAAAATGACAAGATTAGTTGAAAAAGAAGCTAAAGAGCCAATGTAAATAAAAGTTGGTAATCAGAGTAAATGGATATGTATGTGTGGTTTAAGCAAAAACCAACCCCTCTGTGATGGATCACATAGTAAGACAAGGGATGAAAAAGATGGGAAATTTTATAGATACGGAGAGGATGGAACTAAAAAAGAAATTTAATAATCAGATAGTTAAAATGACAAAAATTAAAATTTATTCAACGCCAACATGCGTATTCTGCAAACAAACAAAGGAATTTTTAAAAGAAAAAAAGATTCCTTTTGAAGATATAGATGTTTCAAAAAATAGAAAAGCTGTTGAAGAGTTGGTGAAAAAATCTGGCCAGCTTGGAGTTCCAGTTATAGATATTGATGGAAAAATTATAATAGGTTTTGACCAAGACGCTATAGAAAAGGCTATTAAATAATATTGAATAAGGAAATAAAATGAATGAAAAACATGATAGACACGATTCTGCTCGTGCGCGATATCATATGTATGGGTATACTTTATTAAGAGCGACTGTTGGTCTATTATTTATAATAGCGGGCTATAACAAATTCAAAGATCCTACAGGAATAATTGGCCTACTAGGTAATCTTGGATTTCCAGCGCCAACTTTCTTTGGATGGTTATTATTGTTATCTGAATTAATTTTTGGAGCATTAATATTTATTGGATATAAAGTTAGGTATACTGCCTGGCCCCTTGCTATAATTTTAATTGTTGCTGTTTTAACTGTAATTATTCCTGCAGATGGAATTGGTTCTGTTTCAGCATTCTACCATTACATATCTATTGCAACTTTAATCAGCTTGTCATTGACTGGACCGGGAGAATTGGCAATAAGCGAGACCCGTTAATCAATTATACAATATTTTTGATGGGGAGTATAGGAATTATAAATTAACTTTAAAAGTAAACAAGGATTTTGCCTTAAATTCTTTCACTTTTGGATAGATGGAATTCGTTAAATTAAATAATGGAACTTTAATGCCCTGTATAGGTTTAGGAACGTGGCAATTAAATGGAAGTAGATGTATTGAGATAGTAAAAAAAGCGTTGGAGTTTGGTTATAGGCATATTGATACTGCAGAAATTTATATGAACGAATTAGAAATAGGAAGGGCCATTAAAAACTTTGATAGGAAAAAATTATTTATTACCTCAAAAGTTTGGATAGAGAATCTAACTTATTATGGGGTTCTTGCCTCATGTGAACAGTCTTTATCAAGACTAGAAACCGGCTATCTAGATCAGTATTTAATTCACTGGCCAAATAAATCAGCTGATATGAATGAAGCTATTAAAGCTTTTAAAGCACTGTATGACAGCGGAAAAATTAGATCTTTTGGAGTCAGCAACTTCTCAATTAATAATCTAAAGGAGACAATTAAAATTGCAAATACATTAAAAATACCTGTTTCTGCAAACCAGGTTGAATTTCATCCTTTTTTATATCAAAAAGAACTTTTAGATTTTTGCAATAAGAATAGTATAATAGTTACAGCTTACTCTCCTCTAGCAAGAGGAAATATAGATTCGTATCCTATCTTAAATGAGATAGCTAAAAAATATAATAAAACTTCATCGCAAATTAGTTTAAGATGGCTATTAGAAAAAAATATTGTAGTAATACCCAAATCAAGTTCAGAGCTCCATTTAAAAGAAAATTTAGATCTAAACTTTAGATTAGATAAGAAAGACATACATAGAATAGATAATATTAAAAAACAGGTTAGATTAGTAAATCCGCTTTTTGCGGAGTTTGATGATTGATTAAAAAACATCAAAAATTTCCTGTGTTTTACCTACGCCTTTAGGCGATGGTTTGTTTGAAATTTTTGAGCCAGAAAAAAAGACGTTGCGAGGCAATGTCCACTGCTTAAAAGCAGTGGTTTACTTTTTTTCTGTATTAGAAAAATTATTAAATTTTTTCGTGCGGCGCGTTTGCTTCGCAAACATTAAATACCCCAAGCGAAGCATCCGAGTGACTAGGATTCCTATCGCAGTCGAGGCAGTCACTATCCGAAACTGCATCAAACCCCGCGACAGAATTATTATCTCTCGTAGGTGCCCGGTAATATAAATCTCCTTTTTTTACATCTGGTTTTGGTAAGCCGTGATTATTAGCATTATAAAGCCAGTCATCTAGAGATATTCCAAGAATTTTACTTTCAGTTAGATAATCTGTTAAAAGCTCTTTATTTTGTGGAACTAACTGTCCGTTAATTGTTCGATGGTTATAATGAATGTATAACTGTTCTCCTTTTTTCTCAAATTTAGCATCAAGCCATTCACCTCTCCATGGACTTCTAACTGTTAAAATATCATCTAAAATGTTTTCAATTTCAGATGTAGAAATATTAGGAATACCCTTCTGATTATTTTTAAGATAGTTAATATAAGCAATAAATTGTGGAATTGTTGGCATTAATAAGTTTTCTTTATATAATTGTTTATGGCAGTCATACCAGTTTAATCCTTTATGTGTTCTCTGTTTTGCCATGTAAATTCCTGCTGAAGGAACATGAATATATCCCGAAAGTTCAGGCATATTATTAGGCATATCTATTGAAGGAGTTTGA
>CAYJSY010000087.1:0-3410 GCA_964372925.1 Candidatus Woesearchaeota archaeon | reverse complement strand
TATATAAGTTTTTGGGTGGGAAGAAAGGGGATGGTGATTGAAATTTAGGTAATTTTAATAAAATTAAATCTTACATTAAACCTTGGTTCTTTCCCACCCAAAGCTAATTGTATAAATAGGGACCTCATCATCAATAAGATCCAAAGCTTCTTTTATGGTATCATCAACAAAACCGTTTACAGGACACGAACCAATTCCTAATTCAGTACATTTAAGATGAATGTTTTGGCAAATATGCCCAGCTTCAATTAAAGAATATGGATAAGCTCTAAGACCATATTTAACTTCAGATCTTGCAATAACCGAAGTAAGAATAATTGTGCCAGCAGGATTATTCAAATAAGGAGAAACAATTTCACTTTGTTTCGATTTCAGGTTTTTTTCTAATAAAAGCTCTAAATTTTCTTTTTTTATATTATAATGATATACTCCTTGTTTTAAGCTATCTAAATTAAAAGATATTAAATATAATTCAACTGGGAATCTTGCACCACCAGAAGGATAAGTTCTTCTTTCAGGATCTCTACCAACATCTACAATTTTATAAGATCTTAATATTTGTGCAAGTTCTTCTAATTTTATTGGTTTATCTGAGAAATCTCTAGTAGACTTTCTAGCTTTTAAAAGTAAATCGAATTTACTTTCTCCATCTTCAATTTTAGGTAATTCAAAAGAAGGAAGTCTAGGATATTCTTTATGAAAAACATGTATATGTGTAATTGGGACAGGTCCTTCAGAATCTTCTAAAACTTCTTTGTTTTTTATACTATCATAAAATTTTCTTATTTCTTCTAACATTTTTTAAGTCAGTGGATGTGGCTTTAATTCTTTATTATCTTTTATTGATCCATAATGAACACTATACAACGCCTTTGCCCTCTCATCAAGATATAATGGATGAAATTCTGGGATTACTACTTTTAATGTTTCAAATCCACTATTTCTTACTTCAGGCAAAGTTATATCGGCCACGAAAAGATTATATCCGCGTTTTTTGATAGCTTCCAAAGCTTGTTCAAAAGTTAAGTCCTTCTTTTGTAATTCTTTATAGCTCACGGAGCCATTATCACAAAGCCAAAAATCTAAATCTTTTATTCTTTCTAAGGAATGCCAGTAAAAAAATCTATTATTCATACTAGTAATTTCAGATTCTGTAGGCAATTTTTCTGGAAAGAGAAAATTTCTTGTAACTCTACTTGTTCTTCTGCACTGAATAGATTCTAGAATAGAATACTTTATTGCTTCTTCGTATGTAATACTAGCTCTAGACCCAACATTTACGGCAGAGCCAATACCAGTATAATCTAAAGTTACAACAAGTACTGTAGGTATACCTAAATCAGAAGTCGCATCAAAAATATTAGTATGTAAATTATATCTTTTTAAATAGCTAATTAGTTCTTCTAATTCAGATGGAAGATTTGTTATTTTGCTAAGTTTCTTTTTAGTTAAATAAGAAAAAATACAAGAGTCACGTTCAACAGATTCCATAAACCCATTTATTAAAGCAAGATTTGTGCCAATAGAACCAAAAGCTGCTCCAGTGGTTATCCATTCTTTACGTATAGGCATTTCATCATTAAAAATTTTAGATAGAAAAATCAATTGCGCTGGAATAAAACATTTTTCTTCATTTATTAAATTAATAACTGGCCACCAACGATATTCACTAGATCTTAATTCATCAAAAAACTCTTCTCTATTTGATATTTGTTCGTTGGAATAACAGAAAAAAAGAGCCGGGTCTATAAATTCTTTATTATTAAATTTTGAAATAACAAATTTTTCTTCTATTGGATTAATAATACATAGCCTTTCTAAACATTCCCCACATGATTTTATTTTTGCCTTTATTTTCTTAGGATCGATACCCTGTCCAAACACTTCTTCTATATTATATTTTTTAGAAAGATTATCTGTGGGAAAACATAAATATCCAGGAATTTTTGGTTCATCAGTGATTATAAACATTTCTTCTTGTGGCTTTAATAATTCTGATTCATGAAATAATTTTAATATATTATCTAAATTCATAGTTTTATTTAATTATAATAATTCTAAGAAATTTTATCCAAAATACTGTGATGTTTACTACGAGACTGACCACTATTGCTATTAGAGCCAGAACTACTACCACTACCACTATTACTCTGGCAATCACAATTATTACTATTACCAGTATATAATCTTTTTGGATTTAAAGAGTTTAAACTGTATCCATCCATAAATACATAAGGAGCATTTTCAATTACAGAACTCAATGATAATAATATCTTATCATCCCTTAAATCCTTATATTTTAATTCTAAACTTTTTACCATCTTATTAATAATAAATTATCAATCTACCTTGTATTTAAATATTTTTGCAGTCTAGGGTATGTTAAGCTAAAAGGTGATAGCCACAAGATATTAATATTTAATTATAACTTATACAAAACATTTAAATATGGTAAAAATACCATAATACTATGGTAAAAGTAGAGAATAGGCAGAAGAAGGAAACCAAACTAAACCCAAAAGAAAGAGTAGTAAAGTACTTAATAGAAAATAAAAATCCTCAATCAATTAGGGCGGTTTCTGGAGCGGTTCTTCTTGATTACAAGAACACCTACACTATAGTAAATGAGCTTCAGCCAGAAATAATATCAAAAGAAAAGATAGGAAATACAAATCTAATAAAGTTACATTTAGTTCCAAATCAGCAGATTTATTCAGTTGAAAATAAAAGGACAGAGCAGTTTTTATCTAAAAATCCAGCATTAAAAGTAGTGAAAAAATACATTGATGAGTTTAATTACCCTTTTTTTATTGTATTGGTATTCGGCTCTTATGTTAAAAATACGAAGACAGAAAGTTCAGATATTGATATTTGCATAATCTCGGATAATAAAGATAAGGCAAAGAAATTGCAGGAAAAATTAGGTTTATTGTCTTTAAGATTAGAAATTCATGAATTTACAACAAAAGAATTTATTTCTATGATAGAAAAAAATCAAAATAATCTTGGTCACGAAATAGTTAAAAGTAACATTATTCTTTATGGAATAGAGAATTATTATAATCTTGTATCAAAATGGATGAAAAAAGAATAAAACAGGCAGAAGATAACTTTAAGAGGTATTTGCAAGAAGGTAAAATAAAAAAAGTTTCTAAAATAGACTCCTTAATCTATGAGACTTACTTAAGGAATGCTAGAGAGAGCCTGCAGGTAGCTGACCAATTATTCAAAAATAAAACTTCTTCATTGTGGGTTGTTGTAACAAGTTATTACTCCATGTTCTATATGGCTTGTGCATATCTTTATACATTAGGGTATAAAACAAATCATGAAATTGTCCATCAGATTGTCAATGAATCCTTAATTGTGCAAGGCAGGCACAAAATCAAAAATCATCTTCTGGAAGCATA
>CAYJSY010000086.1:0-3429 GCA_964372925.1 Candidatus Woesearchaeota archaeon | reverse complement strand
TGATTTAACAAAATCACAATAAGAAAAATATAAAAACTAGTTTACTTTTGAATAAAAAAGGACTTAAAAATAAAATGAAGTACGATTTTATAATATTTGGTGGCACTGGACTGCAGGGAAGGATATGCGCAAAAGATTTTTTAGAAAATGATTATTCTGTATTGCTAGCTGGAAGAAATAAGTCTTCTATAACTGATTTATTAAAAAATAAAAAAGCTTCTTTCCTTGAAGTTGATTTAAGAGACGAGAATAAAATAATTAATGCAATCGATAAATCAAATGCGGATATTGTTGTTAATTGCGCTGAGCTTGATTTTAATGTTCCAATTATGAAAGCGTGTATAAAAATGAAAAAATCCTGCACAGACTTGGGCGGACTTCAAAGAATAACTATAGAACAGTTTAAGCTTCATAATCAGTTTAAAAATAAAGGAATAATTAATATAACTGGTTGCGGATCTACTCCCGGGATTTCCAATGTAATGGCCTCTTTTGGCATAAAAAAATTCGATTCTGTAGACACAATTCAACTAGGTTTTTCTTGGAATTCTAATATAAAAAAATTCGTTGTTCCGTATTCTATGAAAAGTATTTTTAAAGAGTTCACAGAAAAACCCATAATATTATTTAATGGAAAATTTGTAAGTTCTGATAGAGGGGTTTGTACGGGATTTGTTGATTTTAAAGAAATTGGCAGACAAAAAGTTTACTGCATAGTTCATTCTGAGGTTTATACTTTTACAAAATACTTTAAAAATAAAGGCCTTAAAAATATTAATTATATGGCTGGTTTTCCAGAACACTCAATGAACTCCATAAAAAATCTCATGGAAATGGGTTTTAATTCTGAAGAAAAAATAGAAATAAATGGAATTAAAATATCTCCACTAAACTTTACAAATAGAATCTTAAAAAAAATAAAACCCCCAAAAAATTATAAAGAGGTAGAGAACTTATGGGTAAAAATTATTGGAGAGAAAAACGGAAAAAATAAAGAGAGTAGTTTAAACTGCATTGTAAGATCTGTAAAAGGATGGGAGGATGCTGGCAGCAATATAGATACCGGGATGACAATTTCAATAATCTCCCAAATGCTTAAAAAAGGACTTATAAAACCCAGCGGAGTTTTTGCTCCAGAGGCGGTAATTCCAGAAAAACATTTTTTTGAGGAACTTAAAAAAAGAAAAATGTTTGTTTTTGAAAATGGAAAAAGAATAAATTAAAAAAATAAAATAAGACCTATAAATATTTTTAGAATATTATACAGAGCAAAAATAAACCTCTGCTTTTAAGCAGAGGACAAATCTTTCAGATTTGTATTTTTACTCTGTCTCCTAAAGTCCAGACAAACCATGCCCTAAAGGGCATGGTAAGACACAAGGACTTTATGATATAATAGTTAATAGAAATTAATTAAGCTAGCCCAATGATTAATTTAAATGGTTCTAGGATATGATGAAAAAAGGCCATCAGAAAAAAATTATAAGGACTTTTTAGAAAAACTAGTTGTAGGGCTAGAAAGATTAGGTAATAAAGAAATCAGTTTAATGATTTACGGTTCTTATGTTAGAGGAGACTATGTACCAGGAAGAAGTGATATAGATGCGTTATTAATTTTTCCTAATGAGGTCGTAATAGATAAAACAGTGTTTAAAGAAGCTTCAATTATATTATCAAGAGCACAAGAATTGAATAATATACCTTTCCAAATTACTCCGACAGACCTAAAAACAATGCAAGAAGGAAGATTCAATTCATACAGCCCAGATTTTGAACCCTATTTCAAAGAGGAATCTAAAATAATTTTTGGATCAGATTATAGGAATAAGTTTGTATACAAAATGTCAACTCATCCATCTCAAGATGCTGTAAAATTTAATTTGAGAAAATCAAGACAAGGCCTTCTTTTTTCTGAATATGACAAACAAATTAATTACACTAGATTTTTAGAACGGTTCAATAAAACTCTTGATGCAACAAGCAGAGCATCTAAACAAATTATTACAATGGTAGATGGAAGATTTAGAAAAAACAGATTTTCTGCTTTGGAAGAATTATCTAAAATTTTTCCAGAAGTTAATATAGAGCCCCTTATAAAGATAAAGGGCTTATATCACAATTTAGAAGAAATGGATAAAATTTATAAAAACCCAAAAGAATTAATAATTGTTTGGAATGATTCTGTTCACTTTTTTGAATCATTAATTAAGGCTTATATCTTTTCAAAATAGGGAAATAAATTAACCAAACCAGTAACTAACCTGCATTTTTCTTGGAAACTTTTGATGTACTCTTAAGATAAAGTATAATGGAGAGTGGAGTAATCTTAATCTAACAATAGAAAAGAACATCCTTCCAGGAGTTTTTTTTAAATTAATTTTAGAGTTTTTTTTATCATGCCATTCTGTTGGCATTGATTTTATTTTTGCGTTTTCTCTTCTAGCATAAAATAATAAATCCACATCAAAACTCCACTCGCTGTTGCCAAGTCTAGAATAAATTTTTTCTATTAATTCTTTTTTAAACAATTTAGCTCCACATTGAGTGTCTTTATGCGGCAAAATGAATAAACTCCTTACAAAAAAATTGAAAATTCTGCCAATAAACCTTCTAAATAAGTTTTGGTTTATTTGTATTTTGCTTCTTTTATCCCATCTATTAGCAATTACACCATCATAATTATCAATATTTTTTATTAAATCGTAGAATGCGTTTGGCGGAGTTGCATTGTCAGCATCAACAAATCCTATTAATTCCGAATTTAGTGTTAAAGCTTTTTTAAATCCCTCTATGACAGCAAAACCCTTTCCAGCTCTCTCAAATTCCAGGATCCTCAATTCGTCGCAATTAAACTCATCAACTACTTTTCTTGTACTGTCATTACAGCCATTTAAAACAACAATTATATCAAAATCAATTACTTCCCTCCTCTTTAATTTATTAAAAAAAGCCAAATAATCGTTTAACGTTTTTCCAATTCTTTTTTCTTCATTATAGGCAGGTATTATAACTGAAACTTTTTTCATCATATTCAAATATTTAGCTGATTTAGTAACATATAATCATTTAAATTGATTAAAAAGAATATATTTTATTAAAAATATATTATGAGATTATAACTATAATCAAATGCTTTAGTATTTACCAATTTTGTCGTTAATTATTTAAAGAAAGATTTATATCTTTGACTATAACTGATAAAACTATAGAAAATTTAAAAAGCTAAGATTGATAATCTATTTAATATCAGAAAAACCCTCCCGTCTTATCCCCAACTAAATTTGGTGGGTTGTTTGTTGGTTTTTTGGGATACAAGAAAATTCATTCAGAAGAATTTTCTGCACAGAAAATGTAGTACATTTTCTTGTGATCCAAAATTGAAAACTGTATATAAATGCTCCGGTAGCTTAATTGGCAAAGCGCAGCCAT
>CAYJSY010000085.1:0-3507 GCA_964372925.1 Candidatus Woesearchaeota archaeon | reverse complement strand
GTAAGATAATCACGAAAAATACCCTTCTAAAAAATTCTCAATAAATTATTTAATTAGCTTATTAATAACCCCGCTTACTCTGGCAATTTTCAAGTCTCTATTGCTTAACAAAAAACTAGTTCTAATTTTATCTAACATTTTCCTATTTATTGCTAAAATTAGTTTTTTTCCTGTTTTAATGAAATAGGGGTTGGCTTCAGCAAAACCTAAAACTCCTATAAAATCAAGTATAGCCTGCTCTATACTTTTTTTATTTGCATCTTTCCCCTCTATCAGTAAATATCTTTTCTTTTCCCTGTGAGATGGTTTAAGAATTTTCATTTTATTTTTTAAATTTTTGATAGTATTTCTTAAGTATATAAATAGATTCGTCTGTTTTCGTGGTTAGCACATTATTTATTATACAAATTATTATCATTTATTGATAGGCTTCAAATTTTCTTTACTATCTTTTTTGTACTTAAATAAAAAAATTATAATTATTGTAATAACTATAAAAATTGTAACTATAATAATTTTGTATTTTTTAATCTTATCTTTAATATTTTTTATGTTACCTAGGTCTTCTACCCCATCAACAGCTTTTCCAGTTATGCCTAATTTTTCCTGAGAATTTTCTTCAAAATTATTATTAGTAGATTTAAAAATTTCCTCACTAATTAGTTTAATGGTAAGGTTGGTTTTATCTTCTGAAATAGAATTTAATTTAATATATAAATTATAATAATCAGGATTTGTTAAATTTAACCTTGCTTCCTCTCCAATTCCCAATTTTAATTTTATTGGGTCGCTCTGAACAGTTATGTCCACATAATCTTCGCTAATTTCACTAACTAATATTTTATGTTCAAATTTTTTTTCATTCTGAAAGTAAAATTTTATCTCATCATTTTTCCTTAATTCTTTCGTATGGCCGCCTGAAAATTGCTCTCTTGAAATAAAATATGTTTTTTTAGATAAAGCTGGTATGACTCCTGCTCCTCTGCCTTCTCCTGCACCCCTATCATTATTACTGCCTCCTTTTTTACCTCCCGCCTCTTTCCCCTCTTTTCCATCAGAGCTATCTTTACTAGAAATAACAGTAAAACTTCTAAAATCAGAACTGCCGGAATTTCCCGCCCTATCATAACAACCAATCTTCCAACTATAATTTCCTGCTTCAAAATTAACATTAAACTTTTGAATTAAAGATTTTTCCAGAGAGCTGTTTGTTATAATCCTATTATCTACAATTAAACTGCAATTATTAATCTGATTTTTATCGCTAGTGCTGAAACTAAATTCAATATCTTGGTTATTTGTAATTTTACCATTTTCAGGCCCTAATAAATTTATTAATGGATTTGTAACATCATAAATTATCGTAAAATTAGCGGTTGTTATTAATTCTGAATTATTTGTAAAAGCCTTACAACCGAATAAATAATCATTTTCTTCACTAAAGTTATAGTTGAAAACACTTGAATTTAATTTTCCAGAAATATTGTTTGTTTTTGTATAAACTAAATCGCTGGAATTCCATAGAAGGAAGGTAATATTTTCTAAATTTTTTATAGGCTCTGTTCTAGTTGAGCAGTTAAAATAATTTTCATTATTTCTAGTATTAGTATTGTTTAGTGGAGAGACTATAACTACTAGGGTCTCTATAGTTGAAATTGAAAAATTACCTGCCGAGTTGTAATTATTTTTTTCATCATAAACCAGGCAATCCCATTTATAGCTATCTTCATTTAAAACAACATTAAAAACAGAGCTGTTAAATATTCCGCTAATTCCTCTAGACTCTTTGTAATATAATTCATTACTAGAATTCCAGATTTGTAAAGTTGCATTTTTCAACTGCCAATCACTTGCTTCACATGAAAAAGTTTGGCCCAGGGTTATATTAACTAAGTTATTTGTCGGATAAACTAGATTAACAGTTGGTTTTCTATCGTCTAGAGATAAAATTGCAGAATAAACATCAATTTGATTAATCATAACATCAGTAAAATTAACTGGCATTCCTGTACTATATAAAATATTTTGAATTTCTGACTGATTTTTGTTAAATAAACTTTTTACTAATCCTATAGAACCTGCAACTAGGGGGGCTGACATTGAGGTCCCTGATTGAGAGATATAACTATTATTTAAATAGGTGCTAAAAATAGAGCTTCCAGGAGCAGCTAAATCAACCCACTCACCATAATTAGAATAGCTAGCTTTCTGATTATTACTAGTTGCAGCAACACAAATAACATTGTCATAACTACAAGGGTATCTTTTTGTGCTAGCTCCCTGATTGCCAGCACTAGCTACTAAAATGCTCTTATTATAAGAATAATTGACAGCATCCTCTAAACTAGCCGAGTGTGTGCCTCCAAAACTCATTAAAATTATTGTAGCGTTATTATCTGCAGAATAGTGCAGGGCCTGAATAACATCAGCTAAAGTTAAGAAACCATTTCCAGAACTATCTTTATAACCCGCTCTAACAGGCATTATTGAGCAGTTCCAGCAAACCCCGGCTATACCTAAATTATTATTTGAAATCGCACTTGCTATGCCCGCAACATGAGTTCCATGACCGTGGCTATCCAGAGGCTCATTATCCTCGTTACTACAATCATCACTGCAGTCAGAACTAACATCAACAAAATCATACCCTCTACAATCTCCGTTATAATTATTATTATCTTTATCAGTAGCATTATCACAACTCTCGTCTGTATTATTCCATATATTGCTAATTAAATCCTCATGAGTATACTCGACTCCTGTATCGATGACAGCTATAACAATATTTTTATCTCCAACAGTCAAATCCCAAGCCTCTTGCGCATTAATATTTTTTAATCCCTTTTGCAGATTATAGCTAGGATCATTTGGAACAACAAAACTTTCTAGCAGGTAGTTATAATCAACATATTCAACTTCCGGCAGCTCTTTATAGCTATTAATAATTCTCTCAATATTTTCGTTGCCATCAAACTTTAAGTTGTAAATTTCAGAATTATCTGTTATTTTTTCAATTTCATCCGGTTTTTCAAGATACTCATAAATCAAAATTTCATTTTCTACCTCACTAGTTATCTCATTCCCATTTCCTATAAAACCTTTTTTGTATTTAATAATCAGTTCATCATCTAAATAATTAATTTTTTCATGGTTATCTTGCCTATCTTTTTTATTAACAGAATCGTCTAAACTAACAAAACCAGTTATAGTTCTTAATGAATTGTCAAAATAAGTTATTGCTATTACTGCAATTACTATTGCTAAAAGTATTAACAAAGATGCCTCCTCTTTTTTCATATAAAAACTAGGAAAAAAGAATATAAAAAGATATTGAAATTATCTTATTGAATATTAAAGGGAGTTTAGGCCCCTATTTAAAGGAAAAGATATTAAGCCAGGAGATAAGAATAATATGAAAGGGAAAGATAATCCGGTATTTATCAATCATATATTAGACAGCATAAATGCAGTAGAAGAGTTTTCTAGATATATTAATAGAAAAGAATT
>CAYJSY010000084.1:0-3548 GCA_964372925.1 Candidatus Woesearchaeota archaeon | reverse complement strand
TGAGCCTGCCAGGATTTGAACCTGGGACCCCTGCCTTATAAGAGCAGTGCTCTAAACCAAGCTGAGCTACAGGCTCATATAATTTAGAATAAGGCATAACTTTTAAAGTTTATCAATTTTTATTTTCTATTTAATTAGATGCTTTGAGATTGTATTTAAGCATTATAATCTTTCTATACTATCATATCAAGCTATAACCTAACCTTATTGCATCTTTGATAAAATGGTCTATTATCAAAATTTATTGTACATTATTATGGGCTAAAACCAACATTTTGTCGAAATCAGAAAAAAATTTCTTGCTATTCATAAATTGAAAAGCATATCTTAACTAATCGCCTGATAAATTATACGGTTTTTAGAGTATCTCCCCATAGGAATTTTATTCTGATTTTTTGATAAATCACACTGACCAAACCATCAATTAAACAGATTAATAATTAGGATAAATCATATATCCATTATTCACATGTAATGCTATCAACTAACGAAATCTTGTATTTTTGAGTCTGTGCGGAGATACCGTTATATGAAGATAATAAAATTTAGATTATATAACAATTATTAACTTTTTTTCTCTATTTTAAATTGTAATATTTAAAATGCAACAATGTTTAAATATAATCTGATTTTGAAAGTGTCATGAAAAAAAGAGCTATATTATTTATTTTAATAATAATGTTATTGAATATATTATCTGTTTCAGCAAGTATAAAAACTACAAAAAGCAACTACACTACTATAGAACAAATTTATGTTACAAGCACAGTCGGAGCTAATGATTATCTCTGCCGTTCCCAAACACCTTTAGAACAGGTTAAGCTTTATATAGTTAATAATAAAGATGTTTGGAAAGAAGGGGATAGTTTTGAAGATGCAAGAGACTCGCCAACAGATATCCCAAACTCAAAATTCAGTTCTAAACTTGCATGGGACTCGCCAGTAAAAGGAAATTACGATCTTATTGTTGATTGTAACGACAATAAAAAATATGAAGAGTCTATAGAGCCTATTTTTAATTCTGGTTTTACAGTCGTTCCTAAAGAGGGAAACGGAAAAATTTTTGTTAATAACCAAATTAAAAGTTTTTCATGGCAGTATGATCCTGAAGAACAAAAACTTTCTAATGAAATATTAAACTTTAGAATATCTGCCGAAAGAGAGGATATAAAATTAAATAACATCACAGTAGAGCTGGCTACTCCGGATAATGCAAGTTTAGATATAGAAATTTATTTGGACAAGAATAATAATGGAATATTGAACCCAGTAGATGTCTTGATTGGTAGCATCTCTCCTAAAAGTAAAAAAGAAACTTTTTCTCTAGATTATCTACTAAATAAAGGAACCAACGAGAGCGTTTTGGTTGTTTATAAAACTTCAGAAAATAGTATAAACGGAGATTATAGCTTAAAAATAGATTCTTTATCTGGAACAGGCAGTTCATCAGAAGCCACAATAAAATTTTTCGGATTGCCACTAATTTCTAATCTAATGTCCATTACAGATAAAAAAACCTGTGTTGGAAGCATAAGTTTAGAATTTGATCCAAACCCCGCCTTTAAACAATCTGCGGTTATCTCTAAAATAATAAACATAAGCGGTTGTGATGGTAAGGAAGCATTCATAAAATCAAATGTTTGTTACATACCCTCAAACAAAATTAGCTGTACATTAAAAGATAACAAATGCGAAATTAATATTAATGCTCTAGCAGGAAAGTATTATGCCTGTATAGACAAAAATAATGATGGCGATTTTATTGATTTAGGGGAATTTACTTCGAAGGAATTGTTAGTAAAAGCAGAAGAGGATAATAAAAATGAAAGCGAGGAAAGCGAAATAGTTTTTACAAATATAACTAAATCTACAAATCCTATCACAGGACGCGTTATTGGAACTGATAATCTAGTTAAATTTTTCAAGAATCAAAATCCATTTATGATTATATTAGAAGCTACATTGCTTATAATACTATTTGTTTTAATTCTAATTTTCATTAGGCTAAAAGTTAGAGTTAATAATACGGAGTGATAAAAAGTTAAATGTTATAATCAATTATCTTTTTTTACTGGATATTTAATTTTATAAATCTTTGACAAATAGTCATAAATAGTTTGGTTAAAAGAACCATTAATTTTTAAAATTAATAATAAAACTTTATCAGAATCTTACAAAAAACATTTTGATATTATGTGGAAACAAGCTAAAAAATAACAATATATTTAAATCCTATTATTTTTTTCTAATCATGTTAATAGGACTAGTCGGCAAGCCGAATGTCGGAAAAAGCACTTTTTTTAAGTCTTGTACTTTAGCAGATATACTAATAGCCAACTATCCTTTCGCCACAATAAAACCAAATCATGGCATTGGTTATATTAAAGTAGACTGTATTGATAAAGAATTTAATGTTACCTGCAATCCAAATAAGGGTTATTGTATTAAAAATAAAAGATTCGTTCCCATAGAGCTTATGGATGTTGCAGGATTAGTCGAAGGAGCTTCTTTAGGAAGAGGCTTAGGCAACCAATTTTTAGACGATTTATCATCTGCAGACGCTTTAATTCATATTATCGATATATCTGGAGAGACAGATGCAGAAGGAAAAGTTACCCAAGGATACAACCCTATCAAGGATATAGCTATGTTAGAAAACGAGTTAGATTTATGGTATCTAGGAATTTTAAAAAAAGTATGGAAGACTTTTTCTAGAAACATTCAAAATACTAAGGGCGATTTTGCTAAATTTGTAGCAAAACAATTTTCTGGTTTAAAGATAGAGGAAGAGGACGTAAAAGATATTTTAAGAAAAAATAATTTTAATATAGAAAAACCAGTCGAATGGAGCGATGAAGAATTAAAAAAATTTGTACATAATTTAAGACATCTAACAAAACCTATGATAGTAGCTGCAAACAAAATAGATAAAAAAGACTCAGCAGAAAATCTTAAGAAATTAATGGCTTATTATCCAGAACTTAAAATAATTCCATGCAGTGCAGATGCGGAATTGGCTTTAAGAGAGGCAAATAAATCTGGTCTAATAAATTATACTCCCGGCGATTCCGAATTCAAAATAAATAACATTTCCAACAAAAAACAAATAGAAGCTTTAAAAGAAATTAAAAGTAAAATATTTGATAACTATGGTTCAACAGGCGTTCAACTTATTTTAAACGATATTGTTTTTAAAATATTAAAGTATATAGCTGTTTTTCCTGCTTCGGCTAATAAATTATCAGATAGTAATGGCAATATCTTGCCAGATTGTTTTTTGCTTCCTGAAAATTCTACTGCTCTAGATTTTGCCTATACTATTCACACAGATTTAGGAAAAGGTTTTATTAAAGCCATAGACGCTAGAACAAAAAAAGCCGTTGGGAAAGATTACAAACTAAAAAATGGAGACGCTTTAGAAATTATAACAAGATAAATTTATAAATTTACATTCATTATTAATTATTTTAAAAAATAACTGCAATTGATAGAACTCTTTCATATAAATCAATCTAAAAATATTATGCTTATATATAATAATATTTTTA